>NZ_BAAAKJ010000095.1:20472-24337 GCF_039527695.1 Kitasatospora putterlickiae | reverse complement strand
TGCCGCCCTGCTGCTGGCCGGCGACGCCGCGCAGGACCAGGGCGGGCGACTCCATGCCGCGCGCCCGGCGCAGGTAGGGCTGGACGACGCCGAGGTCGCGGGTCTGGCGGCGTCCGCCGGGGGCCGGGGCGGCGGACGGCACGCCCTCGACCAGGTAGGCGGTGAAGCGCGGGGTCTCGTCGAACACCCGGATCTCGAAGCCGCCCTGGTCCCGCAGCGCGGCGCGGACCCGGCGCACGTGCAGGATGTTCATCTGGATCGAGCGGCCCAGCTCGCCGCGCCCGAGGCCGAGTTCGCGCTCGCGGCGGCGGACGGCGCTGCTGGCCGGGTTGAGGAATAGCAGCCGGACCCGGCAGCCGTCGGTGGCGAGCCGGACGAGCCGCTTGCCGGTGTAGTTCTGGCAGAGCATGCCGAGGCCGATGCCGAGGGCGTCCAGCCGTCGGGCGCCGTCGAGCAGGTCCTCGACCGGCAGGTCGCGCTGGAGGCGGACCCGGTCGGGGTGGACGGCGACGACGTCCGCGTAGCGTCCGGCGACCAGCGACTCGACGACGTCGGCGGGCACGGCGCCAGCGCCGCCGTCGAACAGGGCGAGCAGCCGGGCGGCGGCCCGTTCGGTCTGGGCGAGCACGGTGGCGGTGAGGACGCGGTTGCGGGAGACGACGTGCCGGGCGACCTCCAGCTCGTCGAGGGCCAGCTCGATCTCCCGGCGGTCCGCCAGGTAGGGCTCGAAGCAGGGCCAGTGCTGGACCATCAGCTCGCGCAGCTGCGGCAGGGTGAGGAAGACCAGCGGGTCGTCGTCGGCCGGGTCGAGCAGGTAGCCCTTGCGCCGGCTGACCTCGCGCACGGCGCCGGCCCGGTGCGCCCACTCCTCGCCGGCCGGGCCGGCGGCGGCGGTGACCCAGTCCTCCCCGTGGGCGGGCGCGTAGATCGGGTGCAGCACCTCGTCGACGAGCGAGCGCAGCCGCTGCTCGACCAGGTTGAGCCAGACGTAGGCGCGGCCGGAGAGGCGGACGCGCTGGTAGGCGTCCTCCCACTCGGCGCCGGACCAGGCGAGCGCGGGGACGTCGACCGGTCCGCCCTGGGCCGGGACGAGCGAGCGCCCGCCGGTCAGGGCGGGCCGCATGACCACCGTCGGCGCCTCGCTGCGGGCGCCGCCCCGGTCGGGGCCGCCGGGCCCACCGCCACGGCCGCCGGCGGGGAACACCATGCGCCACCTCACCTGGTTCCTGCTGGGAGCCGCCGGGGGCCGCTCGGAGCTGTCTGCCTGCCGTCCGGCCGGTCGGCCGCACGGCGCGCCGCCCGGCACACCGGCGGTTCGCCGCCGGTTCGCCGCCGGTTCGCCTGATGGTTCGCCACGGGCCCCGGACGGCCGGACGATCAAGGGTACTGCCCGCCGTGAACCGCCCGCAGCCGGTTGGACCACGGCACCGGCCGACGGCGACGGTCCGTCCCGGCCGCCCCACCCGCCCCACGGGTCACGGGGGCCCCGGGACTCGGTGAGGACACCCGTTCGGGCGAACACGGTGCGTATGGCCCCGCCGTCGGGGAAGGCGTCGGGGAGTATGCGGACTGTGCCGCGCCCGCGCACCGTACCCCACGGCGTGCGGGCGGCACGCCCCGCGGTCCGGCCACGATCATCGGACTGTCCGTCAGTTCCGCTTCAAGGCAAGGGAGTCGACAACCATGCAGGTATGGCCAGGGACCCCCTACCCGCTCGGCGCCACCTACGACGGGGCCGGCACCAACTTCGCGGTGTTCTCGGAGAGCGCCGACCGGATCGAGCTCTGCCTGCTCGGCGAGGACGGTTCGGAGACGGCCGTCGAACTGCGCGAGACCGACGCCTTCGTCCGGCACGCCTACCTCCCCGGCGTCCAGCCGGGCCAGCGCTACGGCTTCCGCGTCCACGGCCCGTACAACCCGGGCCTCGGCCAGCGGCACAACAGCGCCAAACTGCTGCTGGACCCGTACGCCAAGGCGATGAGCGGTCACATCGACTGGGACGAGTCCGTCTACGGCTACCACTTCGGCGCCCCCGAGCGCCGCAACGACCTCGACTCCGCCCCGCACACCATGCACTCGGTGGTGATCAACCCGTACTTCGACTGGGGCACCGACCGGCCGCCGCGCACCGACTACCACCGCACCGTGCTCTACGAGGCCCACGTGAAGGGCCTGACCAAGCTGCACCCGGGCATCCCGGAGGAGCTCCGCGGCACCTACGCGGGCGTCGCCCACCCCGCCGTCGTCGAGCACCTCGCCAAGCTCGGGGTCACCGCGATCGAGCTGATGCCGGTGCACCAGTTCGTCCGGGACCACCGGCTGCGCGACCTCGGCCTGGCCAACTACTGGGGCTACAACACCGTCGGCTTCTTCGCCCCGCACTCCTCCTACTCCTCCACCGGCGACCGCGGCCAGCAGGTGCAGGAGTTCAAGTCGATGGTGAAGGCGCTGCACGCGGCCGGCATCGAGGTCATCCTCGACGTCGTCTACAACCACACCGCCGAGGGCAACCACCTCGGCCCCACGCTCTCCCTGCGCGGCCTGGACAACGTCTCCTACTACCGCCTGGCCCGGGACCAGCGGTTCTACGAGGACACCACCGGCACCGGCAACAGCCTGCTGATGCGCAGCCCGCACGTGCTGCAGCTGATCATGGACTCGCTGCGCTACTGGGTCACCGAGATGCACGTGGACGGCTTCCGCTTCGACCTCGCCGCCACCCTCGCCCGGCAGTTCCACGAGGTGGACCGGCTCTCCTCGTTCTTCGACCTGGTCCAGCAGGACCCGGTGGTCTCCCAGGCCAAGCTGATCGCCGAGCCCTGGGACCTCGGCGAGGGCGGCTACCAGGTGGGCAACTTCCCGCCGCTGTGGACGGAGTGGAACGGCATGTACCGGGACACCGTCCGCGACCTGTGGCGCGGCGAGAACGCCACCCTCGCCGAGTTCGGCTCCCGGCTCACCGGCTCCTCCGACCTCTACCAGGACGACGGGCGCCGCCCGATCGCCTCGATCAACTTCGTCACCTGCCACGACGGCTTCACCCTGCGCGACCTGGTCTCCTACAACGAGAAGCACAACGAGGCCAACGGCGAGGGCAACCGGGACGGCGAGTCCTTCAACCGCTCCTGGAACTGCGGCGCCGAGGGTCCCACCGACGACCCGGCCGTCGAGGAGCTGCGAGCGCGCCAGCAGCGCAACTTCCTGGCCACCCTGATGCTCTCCCAGGGCGTGCCGATGCTCTCCCACGGCGACGAGTTCGGCCGCACCCAGCAGGGCAACAACAACGCCTACTGCCAGGACAACGACCTCACCTGGGTGCGCTGGCCGGAGGGCGACGGGGCGCGCACCCGGCTGCTGGAGTTCACCCAGCGGATGGTCTGGCTGCGCCGCGACCACCCGGTGTTCCGGCGCCGCCGCTTCTTCCACGGCCGCCCGGTCCCGGGCCGGCCCGCCGGGGAGGGCGGGGGCGGCGGCGAGTACGAGGACCTCACCGACATCGCCTGGTTCACCCCCGCCGGGGAGGAGATGACCAAGCGCAACTGGGGCGCCAGCTACGCGAAGTCGCTCACCGTGTTCCTGAACGGCTACGCCATCTCGGAGCCGGACCGGCGCGGCGGGCGGATCGTCGACGACTCCTTCCTGCTGATGTTCAACGCGCACTTCGAGCCGCTGGAGTTCACCGTGCCGGCCGGGCACGGGCAGGAGTGGCAGGTGGTGGTGGACACCGCCCGGCCGAAGCCGCCCGCACCCGGCTCCGGGGCCCGGGTGAAGGCCGGGGACACCCTCTGGCTCACCGACCGCTCGCTGATGGTGCTGCAGCGTCCCGCCTGAGCCCCGCCGGCGTCCCGGTTCGCCGGCGTGCCGT
>NZ_BAAAKJ010000095.1:18470-20440 GCF_039527695.1 Kitasatospora putterlickiae | reverse complement strand
GGCCGTCGCACGGGTCACGGTGGTCCCCGGAAGGACCGGGGACCGAGGGGGCGGCCGGCATGGCGGGCGATCATCAGAGCGCGACCGGGTTCCTCGTGGGGACGCTGCTCTCCCTGCCCGGCCGGATCGCGGACGCGACGGTCCGCCGCCCGCCCCCGTACCGGTGGGTGCTGGCGCGCACCCGCACCCCGGAGGCCGAGGCCGCCCGGGCCGCCGAGCGCGCCGTCGTCGAGGGCCTGATCGCGCGGCTCGGCGCGGTCGACGGGGTGGTCCCCCTCGTCACCCAGGTGGACGACCGCCGGGTCCACCCCGGACTCGGGCTCGACCCGGGCCGCCGCCTGGAGCTGATCTGCCAGCTCGCCGCGACCGCCTACTTCGCCACCGCCCTGGAGATCCCGGAGCTGCTGCGCCGGATCGAGGCGGCCGGGGTCGCCGACTGGGGCGCCGGCCTGCACCACGACCCCCGGCGGCCGCACCCGCGCGGCTCGGTCGCCGACGCGCTCTCGTACTACCGGCATGACGGCCGCCACCCGGACGGCTCGCCGCGCGACGCCCCCTCGCTGTACGCCCTGGGAGCGACCCTCTCCTGGGACGAGCCGGGCCGACCGCCGGTCCGCGAGCCGAACGCGACGATGTTCAACAGCTCGTTCTCCCAGTACACCCGGGACCCGGCGGCCGCCGGCCTGGTGGAGGCCGCCCGCGCCGAGCACGGCCTGGTCCTGCGCCTCTCCCGCTCCGGGGCCGGCGGTCCGCAGCACCCGGGCTACTTCACGGTGCCCCGGGGGTGGCGCCGCCGGGGCCGCTGACCGGCCCCGGCCCCCACCGCTCACCTGTTCGGATCAGCAACGGGTCTTGCCCCCGCGCCCCGCCGGGTAGGCATGGAGGCATGACCAACGCCGCCGAGCCCGCGCAGCCCCGCCCGGCCGCCTCCGTCCCGTCGTTCGATCCCCACCGCCGCCCGACCACCGCGCGGAGCGTCGTGCCCGGCGTCGTCCCGACCGCCTCGTACCGGCTCCAGCTCCAGCCCGGCTTCACCCTGCGCGACGCCACCGCCGCCGTCCCCTACCTGGCCGCCCTCGGCGTCTCCCACCTGCACCTCTCCCCGCTGCTGGAGCCCGTACCCGGCTCCGCCCACGGCTACGACACCGTCGACCACGGCCGGATCGCCGAGCAGCTCGGCGGCGAGCCGGCCCTGCGCGCGCTGGCCGCCGAGGCGCACCGGCACGGCCTGCGGCTGATCGCCGACGTGGTGCCCAACCACATGGCCGTGCCCGCCCCCGAACACCTCAACCAGCCGCTCTGGCAGGTCCTGCGGGACGGCCCCGACTCGCCGTACGCCCGCTGGTTCGACATCGACTGGACCGCCCAGCCCGGCCCTCCGGACGCCCCCGGGCGCGGCCGGGTGCTGCTGCCGCTGCTCGGCGACCGGCTCGGCGCCGTCCTCGACCAGCTCGCCGTGGACGGCGACACGCTCCGCTACCACGACCACGTCCTGCCGCTGCGCCCCGGCACCGGGCACCTCGCGCTGCCCGAGCTGCTCGCCCGGCAGTGGTACCGGCTCGCGTGGTGGCGGCTGGCCCGCACCGAGCTGAACTACCGGCGGTTCTTCACCATCAACGAACTGATCGCGGTCCGGGTCGAGGACCCCGAGGTGTTCGAGGCCACCCACCGCGTACTGCTGCGACTGCACCGCGAGGGCGTGCTCAGCGGCTTCCGGATCGACCACCCGGACGGGCTCGCCGACCCGCGCGGCTACCTGGAGCGGCTCGCCGAGGCCACCGGCGGAACGTACACGGTGGTCGAGAAGATCCTCACCGGCGAGGAGCGACTGCCCGCCGACTGGCCGTGCTTCGGCACCACCGGGTACGACGCGCTGCGCCGGATCGACGGCGTGCTCACCCACCACGCGGGTGCCTGCCGGCTGGCCGGGGCGTACGAGGCGTTCCTCACCGGCGCTCCGCCGGGCGGCG
>NZ_BAAAKJ010000095.1:11392-18368 GCF_039527695.1 Kitasatospora putterlickiae | reverse complement strand
GCTGCGCGCCGCGCTGCGCCGCCAGCTCACCGGCTACCCCGCGTACCGGCCGTACGTGCGGCCCGGGGAGCCGCTGCCGCCCGCCTCTTCCGCGCAGTTGCACGAGGCGCTCGCCGCCGACGGCGAACCCGTCGACGCCACCGACCGCCTCGTCGCCGCCCTCGCGGCGGGCCGGCTCGGGCGCGGCCCCGAGCAGGACGAGTTCGCCGTCCGCTTCGCCCAGACCGCCGCCGCGGTCGCCGCCAAGGGCGTCGAGGACACCGCCTTCTACCGGTGGAACGCACTGCTGAGCCTCAACGAGGTCGGCGGCGAGCCGGCCCGCCCCGGGCTGCGTCCGGAGGACTTCCACGCCTGGTGCCACTACGTCGAACGGCACTGGCCGCACACCATGACGGTGCTCTCCACCCACGACACCAAGCGCAGCGCCGACGCCCGCGCCCGGCTCGCCGTGCTGGCCGAGCAGCCCGAGGCCTGGGCCGCGGAGGCCGCCGCCTGGTCCACCGCGGCCGGGGCCGGGGCCTTCCTCGACCCCGACGGCGACTGGCTGCTCTGGCAGACCCTGGTCGCCGCCTGGCCGGTCACCCCCGAACGGCTGGTCGCCGCCGTGCTCAAGGCCGTCCGGGAGGCCAAGGTCCACACCTCCTGGACCACCCCGAACGCCCGCTTCGAACGCGCGCTCGCCGACCGGGTGCACGCCGTCTTCGGCAACCCCGGGCTGCTCCCCCGGATCGAGGGGTACGTGGCCGCGCTCGCCCCGTACGCGCGCTCCAACACGCTGGCCGCCGCGCTGCTGCACCTCACCGTGCCCGGTGTGCCGGACCTCTACCAGGGCAGCGAGGAGCCGCTGTACACCCTGGTCGACCCGGACAACCGGCGCGCCGTCGACCTCGGGGCGCTGGCCGTGCGGCTCACCGACTCCGCCACCGCCCGCCCCGGCGACCTGGCGCGCGAGAAGCTGCACCTCACCACCACCGCCCTGCACCTGCGCCGCACCCACCCGCTGGGCGCCCACCGCCCGCTCACCGCCGTCGGCCCGGCCGCCGACCACCTGCTCGCCTTCGGGCGCGGACCGGACGTGCTCACCGCCGTCACCCGCCTGCCGTACGGGCTCGCCCGCGGGGGCGGCTGGCGCGGCACCGAACTGCACCTGCCCGCCGGGGGCGAGTGGACGGACGCCCTCACCGGCCGTCGATTCGCCGCCGGGCCCGTGCTGTTGAAGGACCTCACGGCCGACCTCCCGGTGGCCCTGCTGACCAGGAGGGACGCGGCATGAGGTACGAGGTCTGGGCGCCGTACGCCGCCGAGCGGGTCGAGGTGGCCGTCGACGGCTCCCGCCACCCGCTGGCCCGGGACGACGCCCGCGCCGGGTGGTGGCACGGCGAGGCGCCCGCCGGGGACTACGCGTTCGTCCTGGACGGCGGCCGCCCGCTGCCCGACCCGCGCTCGCCCCGGCAGCCGCACGGCCCCGACGGGCCCAGCCGCGCCGTCGACCACGCCGCGTTCCCCTGGTCGCGCACCGGGTGGCGCGGCCGCCCGCTCGCCGGCGCGGTGCTGTACGAGCTGCACATCGGCACCTTCACCGCCGCCGGCACCTTCGACGCGGCCGCCGCCCGCCTGGACCACCTGGTCGAGCTGGGCGTCGACCTCGTCGAGCTGATGCCGGTCTGCCCGTTCCCCGGCAAGCACGGCTGGGGGTACGACGGCGTCTCGCTCTGGGCGGTGCACGAGCCCTACGGCGGGCCGGAGGGCCTCAAGCGCTTCGTCGACGCCGCGCACCGCAAGGGCCTCGGCGTCGTCCTCGACGTGGTGCACAACCACCTCGGCCCGGCCGGCAACCACCTGCCGCGGTTCGGCCCGTACTTCACCGACCGCCACCACACCCCGTGGGGCTCGGCCGTCAACCTGGACGCGCCCGGCTCCGACGAGGTGCGCGCCTACCTGATCGGCAGCGCCCTCGCCTGGCTGCGCGACTACCGGATCGACGGCCTGCGGCTGGACGCCGTGCACGCCCTGGCCGACGACCGGGCGGTGCACTTCCTGGAGGAACTCGCCCACGAGGTCGACCGGTTGGCGGTGGCGGGCAACCGTCCGCTGTTCCTGATCGCCGAGTCCGACCTCAACGACCCGCGCACCACCACCCCGCGCGAGGCCGGCGGGCAGGGGCTCGCCGCCCAGTGGAGCGACGACTTCCACCACGCCCTGCACTGCGCCCTCACCGGCGAATCCCAGGGCTACTACGGGGACTTCGCCGCCGCACCGCTCGCCGCCGTCGCCAAGGCGCTCACCCGCGGATACTTCCACGACGGCACCTGGTCCTCCTTCCGCGGCCGCCACCACGGCCGGCCGTTCCCGCCCGCCCACGGCGAGCGGCTGCTCGGCTACCTGCAGACCCACGACCAGATCGGCAACCGGGCGCTCGGCGACCGCGTCTCCACCAGCCTCTCCCCCGGCCGGCTGGCCTGCGGCGCCGCGCTGGTGCTCACCTCGCCGTTCACCCCGATGCTGTTCATGGGCGAGGAGTGGGGCGCGGCCACCCCCTGGCAGTACTTCACCGACCACACCGACCCCAACCTCGCCGAGGCCGTCCGCCGGGGCCGGCGCAGGGAGTTCGCCGAGCACGGCTGGTCGGCGGACGCGGTACCGGACCCGCAGGAGCCGGCCACCGTGCTGCGCTCCGTCCTCGACTGGACCGAGCCGCGCCGCGCCCCGCACGCCGAACTGCTCGACTGGTACCGGAGGTTGATCCGCCTGCGGCACGAGCGCCCGGAGCTTTCGGACCCCGACCTGGCGGCGGTGCGGGTCGAGACCGACGAGGACGCCGGGTGGCTGGTGGTGCACCGGGGGCGCTACCGGGTGGCGGTCAACCTCGGCACGGCGGCGGCGGTGCTGCCGCTGGCCGGGGAGGTGGTGGCGGCGTTCGGGGAGCACACGGCCGCCAAGGGGCGGCTCAGCCTCTCACCCAACTCCGCTGCTGTTGTCCTCACTTGATTGACCGTCACCAGAGGAAGGCGCTGATCCGGTCGCGCAGACCGTGCGCGTCCAGGCCGTAGGCGGCCAGGTGCTCCGGGATCGAGCCGTACTGCCGGTGCTCGCCGCGCGGCACCCCGAGCGCCAGCAGCCGGTGCGGACGGTCGGCGAGCGCCTCGTGCGCCTCGTTGGCGGAGGTGCCGGCCAGGTACGGCTCGACCAGCACCACGTTCGCGTTCTGCTCGGTGGCGGCCAGCAGCGCGGCGCCGTCGAACGGCCGGACGGTGGCCGCGTAGAGCACGGTGACGTCCAGGTTCTCGGTGGCGGCGAGCACGGCGTCCAGCATCGGGCCGACCGCGACCACGGTGCCCCGGCCGCCCTGCCGGACGACGGTGAACCGGCCCGGCGTGACGCCGACGGCCTGCTCGTTGCGGTGCTCGGAGAGGCGGAGGTACACCTTGCCGTCACCGTCGGCCACCGCGTGGCGCAGCAGCACCTCGGCCTCGTCCGGATGGCCGGGCACGTGCACCGTCCAGTCGGGCAGCGTGTCCAGCAGCGCGACGTCGCCCGGCGCCATGTGGGTACGGCCGCCGGCCGGCCAGTCGTAGGAGCCGGCCGCGCTCACCAGCACGGCTCCGACGCCCTGGTGGCCGAGGTCCAGCTTCACCTGTTCGAAGGGGCGCTCGACGAGGAAGCTGGCGAAGGTGTGGGCGATCGGGCGCATCCCGGTGAAGGCCAGGCCGGCGGCGGCGCCGATCAGCAACTGCTCGCGGATGCCGACGTTGATCAGCCGGTCCGGGTGCCGCTCGGCGGCCGGGCGGAAGCCGTCGGCGCTGATGTCGGCCAGCACGACGGCGAGGCGCGGGTCCTCGTCCAGCAGGCGGGAGGCGGTCTTGATGAAGCGCTCGCGCATGGTGTCCATGGGTGTTCGGTCCCCTTCCGGCTCAGGAGTTCTTCGACTCGACACGGGCCACCACGACCCGCGGCCGACCCGGGTGCTCGACGGTGTACGCCGCGTACAGCGCTTCGTGGTCGCGGCCGTCGACCGTCTCCACCGACCAGCCCTCGGCGGCGAAGCGCGCCGCGATGCCGCCCCGCCAGCCGTGGGTGGCGGAGGAGTTGTCGATCACCAGGGCGTGCAGCCGGTCCAGCCCGGCGGCGCCGGCGAAGGCCACCGCCTCGTGGTTGGAGCCCTCGTCGAACTCGGCGTCCCCGAGCAGCACCCAGACCGCCGGATCGGTGAGCCCCTGGGCGCGCAGGCCGAGCGCCGTGCCGACCGCGATCGGCAGGCCGTGGCCCAATGAGCCGGAGCTGATCTCGACGCCGGGGATGAGCAGCCGGTCCGGGTGGTGGCCGAGCGGCGAGTCGTAGGCGCCGAAGCTCGGCAGCACCGCCGGGTCGATGAAGCCCTTGGCGGCGAGGACCGCATAGTAGGCCATCGGTCCGTGGCCCTTGGAGAGCAGGAACCGGTCCCGGTCCTGCCCGTCGGCGCCGGCCGGGCTCACCCGCAGGACGCGGTCGTACAGCACCCACAGCGCGTCCAGGGTGGAGGTGGCGGCCGGACCGTGCTTCTCGTCGCCGGTCATCAGGGCCATCAGGCCCGGCAACTCGGCGTAGCCGAGGGGGGTGGTCGTCGTCATGCCCTCGATGCTGCTACTTGAAGTCGACTTCAAGTCAAGCGCTACAGTGGCCTCATGAGCGCCCACGGTCCCAGCCGGCACGACCTCCTCACCATCGGCCAACTCGCCGACCGCAGCGGCCTCGCCGCCTCCGCGCTGCGGTACTACGAGAAGCTGGGACTGATCCACGCCACCCGCACCACCGGCAACCAGCGCCGCTACACCCGCGGCACCCTGCGCCGGATCGCCTTCGTCCGGGCCGCCCAGCGCGTCGGGTTGTCACTGGACGAGGCCAAGGTCGCCCTGGACCGCCTCCCCGAGCACCGCGCCCCCAGCGGCGCGGAGTGGGACGGCGTCGCCCAGTCCTGGCAGAGCCGGATCGACGAGCAGATCGCCGAGTTGGAGCGGCTGAAGGCCAAACTCACCGGCTGCATCGGCTGCGGCTGCCTCTCCCTCACCCGCTGCGGCCTCTACAACGCCGCCGACCGCGCCGGCGCCACCGGCCCCGGCGCCCGCTACCTCCTCACCCGCGACCCCGCCACCGGCCCGGAACCGGCGGGGGGCGACTTCACGGAGTGACGAAGGACCCCGGCCACGGAAGGCGGCCGGGGTCCCGGGGCCCGGAGGGGTCAGTTCCAGGGGTTGGCGGGCTGGTCGCACCTCAGCCCGGCTCGACCTCGACCCAGACCATCTTCCCGACGCCCTCGCGCGAGCAGCATCCCCATCGCTGTGCCAGCGACTTGACGATCATCATTCCCCGCCCGGACTCGTCCTCCCCGCTCGCCGCCCGGATCACCGGCCCGCGCTCGCCCCGGGCGTCGTGCACCTCGATCCGGAGCCGCCGCCGGTCGACGGAGACGACGAGCTGAACCCGCCGCCCCATGGGCGTGCCGTGCACGACGGCGTTGGTCACCAGCTCACTGATGAGCAACTGCCCGGCGTCGATGAAGCGTTCGCCGCCGGGCGCATTGGCGAGCAACCGTTCGAGCAACCGGCGCGCTTCACCGGGCGAGCGCCTGCTGCGCGGCAGCCAGGCGGAGAAGGAGGAGGGGGAGGAGTTGCAGGGGGACATGGCGGATTCACCTTCCAGGCATGGGGAGTTGAAGGCGTGGTGCTGCCACGGGACGGCTGAGTGGGGGCACAGGAATGCCCGGCGACCAGCCGCCTGATCACTCAGACGATCCGTCGAGTTACTGCATGTAGCATGCACCTTGCGGCGGATTACGCGCAAGCGCATCCAATCTGCAATTGCAGCCTCTGCCATCATGGTTGAGGCTCAAGAAGGGGTGGCAGACTATGCAAGGACCCGAACAGCCAGGGAGTGTGACGAGTGAGCAGTCCGACCGTGCTGCGGCGTAGGCTCGGCGGCGAGCTTGGCAAGTTGCGCGCACAACGGGACCTCAGTGCAAAGGATGTGGCCGCCGCCCTCGGCTGGTCCGCCTCCAAGCTGAGCCGTATCGAGAGCGGCCTGGTCTCGCTACAAGAACGGGACGCGGCCAAGCTGTTGTCCCACTACGGCATCACTTCACCCGAAGAGGTGAAACAGTTCCTCAAGCTCACCAGGCAGAGCCGGCAGCAAGGCTGGTGGCACGCCTACGGTGACGCCCTGCCGGACTGGTTCCGGGCCTACGTCGGCTTCGAGTCCGACGCCACGAAGATCGTGACGTACCAATGCGAGCTCGTCCCGGGTCTGCTCCAGACCGAGAGCTACGCCAGGCACGTCATCCGAGCCATGAACCCCACGGAGTCCACCTCTGAAGTGGAACGTCGTGTAGCGCTCCGAATGGATCGCCAGCAGATCCTGGATCGCCGGGATCCGCCGCAGCTCTGGGCCATCATCGGTGAGGCCGTCATAAGGCGCCCTGTCGGAGGCGGCCCCGACATGGCCGAGCAGTTGACCCATCTCGCGACCATGGCTCACGAACGGCCCAACATCACCATCCAGGTCCTCCCTTTCTCGGCAGGCGCACACGCGGCCATGGGCGCGTCCTTCTCGGTGCTGTCGTTCAGCGACATCCCCGGCAGCGTGGCCTACTCCGAGGCAACGACCAGCAGCACCTACTCGGAACGCCCCTCCGAGGTCACGCGGCATGAGAACGCGTTCCTCCGCCTCATGGCCTCATCAGTACAGCCCGAGAAATCCATCACGTGGTTGAGGCAAGTCGCAGAGGAGTACGACGAATGAAGCATCCCTTCGAGGCCGTTCATTGGCGCAAGAGCACCTACAGCAACGGTCAGGGTGACTGCATCGAAGTCGCCGGCGACCTCACGGGCATAGTCCCGGTCCGCGACAGCAAGGACCCCCACGGCCCCACCCTCACCTTCACCGCCACCGCCTGGCAATCCTTCCTCACCGCCATCCACACCGGCGAAATCCCCAACCAGGCCTG
>NZ_BAAAKJ010000095.1:6958-11374 GCF_039527695.1 Kitasatospora putterlickiae | reverse complement strand
CCCGGAACCACAACACCTCCCGCCCGCGCCGAGTAGGTCACGCGACGGTCCGCGCGTGACCGCTCCCGGCGTCCGTGGTCACGAGGCCGACTTGTCGGTGCCATCGCGTACCGTCCGGAAGCACCGCACCACCGCGCCACAGCACCCCAAGGAGACCGCCCCGTGCCCTCGGCCGCCGAGATGCTCAACCCGGACACCGTCGCCGGGCTCGCCCGCTGCCTGGCCCGCACCGGCCCCGGCGTCGCCACCGACGCCCTCCACCGGTGCGGCGCGGCCCTGGACGGGCTCGGCTTCAGCGAACGCGTCGCCGCGATCCGCGACGCCGTGCTCGCCGACCTCCCGCCCGGCTACCCCGCGTTCGAGCGGGTGCTGCGCGAGGCCCTGCGGGACGGGGAGTTCACCGGCTGGATGACGTTCCCGGTCGGCGAGGCCGTCGCCGTGCGCGGACTGGACGCCTTCGAACCGGCGCTCGCGCTGCTCGCCGCGCTCACCCCGCGGCTGACCTCCGAGACCGCCGTGCGCCCGTTCCTGCGCGCCGACCAGGGTCGGGCGCTCGCCGTCATGACACGCTGGACGGGCGACCCGGACCCGCACGTCCGCCGGCTCGCCAGCGAGGGCACCCGGCCCCGGCTGCCCTGGGCGGCCCAACTCCCGGCCCTGATCGCCGATCCGGCGCCCGCCGTGCCGCTGCTCGACGCGCTGTACCGGGACGAGTCGGAGTACGTCCGCCGCTCGGTCGCCAACCACCTCAACGACATCAGCCGCGACCACCCCGCGATCGCCGTCGAGACCGCCGCCCGCTGGCTCGCCGACCCGGCGCCGACCACCCTCCCGCTGGTCCGGCACGGCCTGCGCACCCTGATCAAGGCCGGCCGCCCCGAGGCGCTCGCCCTGCTCGGCCACCGCCCCGACGTCCCGGTCACCGTCGAGGGGCCGCTGGTGCGGACCGCCGAGATCCGGCTCGGCGAGGAGCTGGTGTTCGAGTACGCGGTGACGAACACCCACGACGAGAGCGCCAGCGTGGTCATCGACTACGTCGTGCACCACGTGAAGGCCAACGGGGGCCGCACGCCCAAGGTCTTCAAGCTCACCACCCGCTCGCTCGCCCCCGGCGAGACCTGGCGGGCCACCCGCCGGCACGCCGTGAAGCCGATCAGCACCCGCCGCTACCACGCGGGCGTGCACCTGCTGGAGCTCCAGGTCAACGGCCGCCGCCACGGCGAGGGTTCGTTCACCCTGCACCTGGATGACCGGACGCCCGCCGGCTCCTAGCCGGCGCCGCTCCCGTTCGTCTCCCAGTCCCACCCGGCGATGGCGTCGCGCAGCCGGCGGGCGGGGGCGGACAGGCGCCCGCCCTCGGTCCAGTACAGCGTCAGGACGCGGCGGCAGTCGGGGCTGTCGACGCTGACGTAGGCCATCGGGACCTGGCTGACGGTGCGCAGGGCGATGACCGGCACCAGGCCGACGCCCAGGCCCACGCTGATCAGTTCGGCGATGGCGCCGGCCTCGTCGCCCTCGCAGACGATCCGGGGGGTCAGGCCCCGCCCGGCGAAGACCCGGTCCAGCAGCCGGCGCTGCCAGTGGCCGGGGCGGGTGGCGATGAAGGGCAGATCGGCCAGCTCCTCGACGCCGACGGAGCCGCGGCCGGCCAGCGGGTGGCCCAGCGGCAGGGCCAGCCCCACCTCCTCGTCGAGGAGCCGGACCGACTCCAGGCCGTCAGCGGCGATCGGCTGCGAGGCGATGGCCAGGTCGGCGTCCTGGGCCCGCAGCCGCCGGGCCATCTCGGCGGCCGGCAGCTGGTGCAGTTCGAGCTCCACGCCGGGGCACTGCCGCTTGAACGCCGCCAGCAGCCCGCTGAAGGCCAGGAAGGTCTCCGAGGCCAGCCGCACCGTCCCCGCCCCGTCCCCGATGGCCTCGGCCACCGCCCGCCGTCCCGACTCCAGCTCGCCGAGGGCGCGCTCCACGTAGCCGCGGAACAGGTGCCCGGTGTCGTTCAGCCGCAGCCGCCCGCCCCGTTCGAACAGCGGCGCGCCCAGTTCGGCCTCCAGCCGCGCGATGGAGCGGCTCAGCGAGGGCTGCGCGACGCGCAGCTGCTGCGCCGCCCGGCTCAGGTGCTCCGCCCGAGCCACCGCGAGGAAGTGGGTGAGGGTGTTGATGTCCACGGCCTGACCTCTCTCCATGCCCAGAAAGTCATAGCTCCATAGCAATATTGATCTTAGACGGGATAACCCTCCGGTCATAACGTTCGTGGGAGGCCGAGCACCGAAGGACCGGTGCGGCAGCTCACGAGAGGAACTCCCATGGCCATCGCAGCCGACAAGGCCCAGCCCGAGGAGGGGGAGCGGACCGGGCCCGCCGGACGGCTCCTGAGGGTCATCGCCTCCCTGCACACCATCGCCGTCTTCGGTCAGCCCGTCTTCGCCGGGATCTACCTCACCGGTGACTTCGACGGACTGCGCTGGCACGGACAGGGCGCGAACGTCACCACCTACTTCAGCTACCTGCAGCTGGCCGTGGCCGCCGCCGTCTGGAACCGCTCCCGCCGCTCCTGGCCCTTCTCCTGCACGCTCGCCGTCGTCCTGGCCGAGTCCGCTCAGTACGTCGCCGGGCTGAAGGGCGCCCTGTGGCTGCACCTGCCACTGGGGGTGACGACCGTCGCGGGCGTCGTCGTCCTGACCATCGCCCTGTGGCGCGCCCCGCTCCCCGCCCGTGCCGAGCGGCGGCGGGGGGCCGGCGATGAGTGAGCGCCGGCCGGGCCCGCGCATGGACCGGCGCCGGCTGCTGGCCCTCGGCGGGGCGTTCGGCGCGCTGGCCACCAGCGGCATCGTCACCTCCACCGTGCTCGGCCGCCGGCCGGCCGTCACCGGAGGCGAACTGCGCAGCAGCGCCGCCCTGCCGCCCGCGTACCAGGTGCCGCTGCCGCTGCCCCGGGTCCTGGCCCCGGTGGCCGCCTCGGGCGGCGTCGACCGCTACGAGATCACCCAGCGCGAGACCGTCGCGGAAATCCTGCCCGGTCTCAGGACCCCGCTGTGGACGTACGGCGGCACCTTCCCCGGCCCGACCATCGAAGCCCGCCGCGGCCGCCCGGTCACCGTCACCCACCGCAACGAGCTCCCGGTGCCCACCGTCGTCCACCTGCACGGCGGACGCACCCCCGCCGAGTCCGACGGCTACCCCACCGACCTGGTCCTGCCCACCGGCTGGTCCCCGGGGGAAGGCCACGGCCCCGGCGGCACGGGAGGGATGGACGGCATGGGCGGCATGGGGGGGATGGACGGCGGGGAAGGGATGGCCGATCCCCGCGCCGTCACCACCACCCTCACCCGCGACTACACCTTCCCCAACGACCAGCGCCCCGCCATGCTCTGGTACCACGACCACCGCATGGACTTCACCGCCCCCGCCATCTGGCGCGGCCTGGCCGGCCTCTACTTCGTACGCGACGACGCCGAAGAAGCCCTCGGACTGCCCTCCGGACCGCGCGAGCTGCCGCTGATGATCGCCGACCGCGCCTTCGCCGCCGACGGCTCCCTCATCTACCCCTCCCTCGACCCGACCCTACGCGAACGCCCCGGCGTCACCGAGCCCTACACGGCCGGCGTCCTGGCCGACGTCATCCTCGTCAACGGCGCCCCCTGGCCGGTCCACGAGGTCGACACCGCCCGGCACCGGCTGCGCCTGCTCAACGGCTCCAACGCCCGTCACTACGAGCTCGAACTCGTCTGCGACGACGGCCGCCGGCTCGACCTCGTCCAGATCGGCGCCGACCAGGGCCTGCTCACCACCGCCGTCACCCACCGCACCCTGCCGATCGCCCCCGCCGAACGCTACGACGTCGTCGTCGACTTCACCGACGTCCCCGTCGGCACCCTGGTGCGCGTCCGCAACCGCCTCGGCAGCGGCCGGACCCGCGACGTCCTCGCCTTCCGCGTCGCCCGCCGGGCCACCTCCGACGACAGCCGCGTCCCGGCCGTCCTCTCGACCGACCTGCCCGGCTGGAACCGCGAGGACGCCGTCCGGGTGCGGGACTTCGCCTTCCGCGCCGGCCGGATGAACGGCGGCCACGGCTGGCTCATCGGCGGCCGCGCCTTCAGCCCCTCCCGCACCGACGTCACCGTGGGCCTGGACGACGTGGAGGTGTGGCGCTTCGTCGCCGACGTCCACCACCCCGTCCACCTCCACCTGGTCGGGTTCCGCGTCCTCTCCCGCGGAGGCGGCAAGCCCCCACTGCCCCACGACGCGGGCCTCAAGGACACCGTCTCGCTGCGCCCGGGCGAGTCCGTGGAGGTCATCACCCGCTTCGACGGCTACCGCGGCCGCTATCTCTTCCACTGCCACAACGCCGAACACGAGGACATGGGGATGATGGCCAACCTCGAAGTCGTCTGACGACCGGCTCCACCGCTCACGCCGCCC
>NZ_BAAAKJ010000095.1:0-6949 GCF_039527695.1 Kitasatospora putterlickiae | reverse complement strand
GGGGGCGGCGGCGTCACCGGGAAGGCCGGTCGTTCCAGGTGACGGCCGTGGCGGCGGCGGTCACGACCAGCCAGAGGAGGACGGGCAGGGCCAGGAGGAAATCGGGTGGCAGCGGGATCCACATGAGGGCGAAGCCGCCGAAGAACGCGAGGACGGCGGCGACGGCACCGACGGCGGCGAAGCGGGCCGCGCTCGGGCCCAGCCGTGGCCAGGACAGGCCGTGGGAGGCGAGCGCGACTCCCAGACCGACGAGGACCATCACACCGAGGAGGACCGCGAGGGACAGCCGGCTCGGGGTGTCGGCGCGGTGCCCCTGGTAGGCGATCGCGGCCACGTGGCCGCGATAGACCGTCAGGTCCACGGTCGCGCCGATCTCCACGTCCACGTAGAAGGCCGCGCCGACGGAGAAGGTCCGGGTGGGAGCCGCCTCGCGCGCCACGGTCACCGTGCGCTCGGCGTCGGGGTCGCCGGCCGAGGGGCCGGCGCCGGCGTGGGTGGCCTTGGCCGTCACCGTGCCGCGCTCGTGCCGTACGCAGTGCGTGCCGGGTCCGGGCACAGCCGCCGGGCCGCACACGGGAGCCGTGCGGTAGGCGTGCACCCGGACGTCCGCGCCGGCGAACCAGGCGAAGCCGAGCGTGGTGGTGGCCAGTCCCGTCAGGACGAGCAGGGCCGGTGTCAGCGAGCGGGCGACCGCGCCCAACAGCCGGAGCCGGCCCGCGGGCTCCGTCCTCCCGGTCCGTGCGTTCATGGCACCCCCCGAGGCCGACGTCCATCTGAGCACGGCCGGGCCCGCTTCGAACAGAGCCTAGGCTCGATCCGTACCGAACCCCACCGGAAGGGCCCGCTCTTGAACCGCTCCATCCGCTCCACCGACGACGTCCTCGCCCTGCTCGACGGGCTCTTCGCCCCCGAGGCGGACCGCTGGACCGACCGCGCCGCCGACTGGTGGGACGGCTTCTACGCCGACCGCGACTCCGGGCGGCCGTTCTTCGTCGCCGCGCCGGACGAGAACCTCGTCGCCCACCTCGACCGCGGTCTGCTCGCGCCCGGCGCCCGGGTGCTGGACCTCGGCTGCGGGGCGGGCCGCAACGCCGTCCACCTGGCCTCGCGCGGCTTCGAGGTGGACGCCGTGGACCTCTCCTCCACCGCCCTCGACTGGGCGCGCGAGCGCGCGCGGGAGGCCGGCGTCGCACCCCGGTTCCACCACGGCAACATCTTCACCGTCGAACTCCCCCTCCCCCAGTACGACCTGGTGTACGACTCCGGCTGCCTGCACCACCTGCCGCCGCACCGCCGGATCAGCTACCTCGCGCTGCTGGAGCGCGTCCTGGCGCCGGGCGGGCACCTTGGCCTGACCTGCTTCGCGGCCGGCGCGATGGGCTCGGAGCTGCCCGACGCGCAGCTGTACCGCACCGGTCGGCTGGACGGCGGGCTCGCCTTCACCCCGGACGAACTGCGGTGGATCTTCGGCGACTTCACCGAGGTGGAGGTCCGCCCGATGGTGCCGCAGGAACCCGGCGCGCCGCTGTTCGGCCTGCCCGTGCTGCTCACCGCGCTGTTCCGCAGGCCGCCCGCCGGGTGAGGCTTGCGCGGACGCGGGCCCGGGGTAGTAGTAGAGGCGGGGGCGGCCGGCCGTCCGATGAGCAGCCGACGAGAGGGGACGGGACGCGATGTCCGCCGACGAAACACCGTGGGAGGCCGCCGTCGGGCGTGGACTGGCCTTCCTGCACGGGGCGTTGGGGCCCGACGGGCTGCCGTCCGCCAGGCCCGGCCTGGACCCGGAGCTGCGCGCGCCGCTCACCGGCGCCGACGCCCGCCGACGCCTGCTCGTCACGCACGGCGTGGACCTCGGGTTCGACCCGGACCGCGAGGGCTTCTCCGCCCAGTGGGGCCTCGCCCTGCTGCGCCCCGACGGCGAACGGGCCGAGGAGCGCGAGCTGGTGGCCGCGCTGGCCCGGCAGGTCGGGAGGTACGGCCATCCGTGGCGGCCGCGGTACGGGCTCTTCCCGCCCGGCGTGCCGTTCCCCGCCGACACCGACAGCACCGCGGTCGCGGTCTCCGGGCTCGCCCGGCACGGGCTGCTCACACCGGACCAGCTGTCCGACTACGCCCGGGAGTTGCTGGACACCCAGATCGGCCGGGACGACGGTCCGATACCGAACTACTGGGAGGACACCGACCAAACGGCCTCGCGCGGACGCCGCTACGACGCCGTCACCGCCGCCAACATCCTGTTCACGCTCCAACTCCCGGGCGCGGCGGGCATGCTGCCGCACCCGGCGGCCGAGGCGACGCTCCGCTACGTCCAGCAGCACCTGACCGGCCCGCGCACCGGCACCCGGTACTACGCCTCCCCCGAGGCGTTCCTGCACGCCGCCGCCCGGGCCTCGACCGTCGTACCGGCGCTCGCCGCACCGGCGCGGCGGGCGGTCGAGCACGTCACCACCCAGTTCGCCGAGACCTCGCTCGAACTGGCACTGCTGGTGCTCGCCGGCGAGTACACGGGCGCCACCGCGGACCTGCCCGGGCTGCGCGGGCGACTGGCCGCGGCGCAGCTCCCGGACGGCTCCTGGCCGGCCGCCGGCTACTTCCGCACCGGGAGCGTGCCGCTGCACTTCGGCTCGCCGCACCTCACCACCCTGTTCGCGGTCCGCGCGCTGCGCCCGGAGACCCCGCCGGGGCGGTGAGCACCGGCACCCGGCTCAGTGGGCGAGGCTGAAGTCGCCGCCGAGCCCGGCGGCCACCCGGTCGGCCCTGGTCAGGTCGGTGCGGGCGGTCACCGGCGTGGCGCTGTCGGTCGTGCCGCCGTCGCCGAGCTGTCCGGAGCCGTTGGCACCCCAGGAGTGGACCCGCCCGTCGGCCAGCAGGACGACGGTGTGCTCGCGCCCGCCCGCCGCCTGCCGCACGCCGGTCAGGCCCGGGACCGGCACGGGGGTGGTCCGGAAGGTGGTGGTGCCGTCGCCGAGCTGGCCCGAGGTGTTCCGCCCCCAGGTCCTGAGGCGGTGGTCGCCGGTGACGGCCAGGCTGTGGTGGCAGCCGGCCGCGATCTGCGCGACCCCGCCGGACCAGCCGCCCTGGGTGTTGACGGGGGTGTAGCGGTTGATCGTGGTGTTGTCGCCGAGCTGGCCGACGGCGTTGAAGCCCCAGGCCTTGACCGCGTGTCCGCCGACCACCGCGAGGCTGTGGTTGGCGCCCGCCGCGATCCGGGTGACCGCGTCCAGGCCGCAGACCTGGACCGGGACGTTCCGGTCGGCCGAGGTCCCGTCGCCGAGCTGGCCGTTGACGTTGTGGCCCCAGGCCCACACCGTGCCGTCCTCGCGCAGCGCCAGGCTGTGGTTGAGGCCGGCGGCGATCGCCACCACCTCGTCGAGGCGCCTGACGCGGACCGGGACGCCGCTGTCGGCGTGGCAGCCGTTGCCGAGCTGCCCGTAGGCGTTCTCGCCCCAGGCGAGCACGGTGCCGTCCTCGCACAGGGCCAGGCTGTGGGTGCCGCCGGCGGCGACGTCGGTGGCGTCACCCAGGTTGACCACCCAGTCGGGCGCGCTGTGGCCGGAGGCCGAGCCGTCGCCCAGCTGTCCCGAGCCGTTGGCGCCCCAGGACCGTACGGTGCCGTCGGCCAGCAGCGCCAGCGCGTGCCCGGTGGCCGGCCCGGCCGCGCCGGCGGCGACCCTGACCACGTCGGCGCCGGTCAGCCCGAGCACGGTGGTGGCCTTGGTGTGCTGGGCGGCCCAGGAGCCGTCGCCGAGCTGGCCGGCGCGGTTGTTGCCCCAGGCCTTGAGCCGCTTGTCCGCCACTTCTTCTCCCGACGTGTGCGTGGGCGGCCGCGGTGCCGCGCTCGTGGAGGGCGGCGCGGGCACCGCGCCCCCCGGGTGTAGCCGTGCAGACACTCACAGTATTCGGTCGTCCGCGGCGTGCCGGGGACCCTTCGGGCACACGGACAGGTGAATGTCACGGCCCCGGTGAGGCGGCGCCGCCGTCGCGCAGCCGGCGCAGCAGCCCGTCCAGGTCCAGCCGGGCCCGTTCCCGGCCGGTCGGCACGAGGCTCTCGGTGTGGGCGAGGAAGGCGCGGACGCGGTCGGCGGGGGCGTGCAGGTCGACGCCGCCGTCCTCGCCGACGAGGGTGATGAGGACGCTCCCGGCCCGCCCGACGCTCCCGGCGCGCTCGCCGTCGCCGGGGCGGACCCGGACGCTGCCGAGGCCCGCCCGGCGGTACAGGCCGGCGGCGAGCAGCTCGCGGGCGAACACCCAGGTGATCGGCGTGGCGAGGTCGGTGTGGTTGTCGAGGAACACGGCGTACGGGTCGGCGCTGCGGTAGCGCAGCCGGGCGGGCACGGAGACGGTCAGCCCGGGCCAGACGGCGACCCGGACGTCGAGCGCGACCGCGCAGCCCCCATCGGCGGCGCGCTGCACGGGGACCCGCGGAATCTCGGACGTCACGATCGCCCCCGGGCGCGCAGAATCGTTTCTTCACAACCGCCACGGGCGGCAAACTCAGAGCTCACGGCAGGAACAACGAGCCACCCCGGCTCCGGAAACCCGCGCCGCGGACCGGTCACCCGGGCGGGGCCGGACGGACCAGCCCGGCGGGCGGGCCACCGGCCCCCGACCTAGGCTCCCAGGCGGAACCACCCTGGCGGCCTCGGAACGGAACCCCCATGCACCCTGTCGTACGCGGCGCCGGAGTCCTGGGCCTGGCCGTGACGCTGACCTGCGGCGCCACCGCCTGCCAGAGCGGCCCGACGGCGAGTTCCGCGAAGGTCGAACCGTCCACCGCGGCGTCCACCCCCGCCGCACCCGCCACCAGCGGCCCGGCCACACCCCCGGCCGCCACCGCCACCGTCCCCGCGCTGCCCGCCGCGCTCACCGGCCAGCGGCCCGCGTGGCAGGCCTGTTCGGCACCGTCCGCCGCCCAGGGCGGCGGCCAGGCCCCGGGCGCACCCTGGGAATGCGCCACGGTCAAGGCCCCGCTGGACTACGCCGAGCCGACCGGACGGACCATCGACCTCGCGCTGATCCGGCTGCGGACCGCCGGCGCCCAGCCCAGGCTCGGCTCGCTGATCTACAACTTCGGCGGCCCGGGCGCCTCCGGCGTCGCCACCCTGCCCGCCCTCGCCCAGGACTACGCCGACCTCAATTCCCGCTACGACCTGGTGGGTTTCGACCCGCGCGGAGTCGGCGACAGCGCGGGCGTGCGCTGCCTGGACGACGCCGCCACGGACGCCGCCACCGGCGTCGACGGCTCGCCCGACGACGACGCCGAGGTGCGGGCGCTCGACGAGGCCGTCTCCGCGTACGCCGCCGCCTGCCAGAGCAACTCCGGCGCCGTGCTGCCCCACGTCGACACCGTCTCGGCGGCGCGCGACCTCGAACTGCTCCGCCAGGTGCTCGGGGACGACCGGCTGCACTACTTCGGCTTCTCCTACGGCACCGAACTCGGCGGCGTCTACGCCCACTTGTACCCGAAGACGGTCGGCCGCCTGGTCATGGACGCCGTCGTCGACCCGACCCAGGACCCCGTGCAGAGCTCCCTCGGCCAGGCCGAGGGCTTCCAGCACGCCCTGGAGAACTTCATGACGGCCTGCGCCGAGCAGGCGGGCGAGGCCTGCCCGACCGGCCCGGGCGGCGCCGAGGGCACCGGGCGGATCACCACCCTCCTCCAGGGCCTGGACGCCGCCCCGCTGCCCGCCGACGACGGCCGCACGCTCACCCAGGACCTCGCCGTCACCGGCATCGCCGCCGCGCTCTACAGCGAGGCGAGCTGGAACGCCCTGGCCGTCGGGCTCCAGGAGGCGCTGCGAGCCGGCACCGGCACCACCCTGCTCGCCCTCGCCGACGCCTACCAGGGCCGCGACCCGCTGGGCCGCTACAGCAACCTGTCCGCCGCCAACCGCGCCATCACCTGTGTCGACGACCGGCAGCGCTACACCGCCGCCGAGGTGCGGGACCAGCTGCCGGCCTTCCGTCAGGCCTCGCCGGTGTTCGGCGACTTCGCCGCCTGGGGGCTGACCTCCTGCGCGGGCTGGCCGGTGCCCGGCCTGACCGATCACCCCGACGTCAGCGCCCCCGGCGCGCCGCCGATCCTGGTCGTCGGCAACACCGGCGACCCGGCCACCCCGTACGAGGGGGCCCGCGCGATGGCGAGCCGGCTCGGCGCGGGCGTCGGGGTGACCGTCACGCTGCGCGGACAGGGCCACGGCGGCTACGACACCGGCAACGCCTGCCTCAAGCAGGCCGTCGACCAGTACCTGCTGGACGGCGTGGTGCCCGCCGACGGCACCACGTGCACGTAACAAGCCATCACCAACCTCCCACCCCGGTCGGGGACTTCGCGGCACGACGCCCTACCGTGGGCCCCGGAAAGGGGACCACATGACCGCACATCCGCCACGGCTGCAGGGCAACCGCTGCCTCCTCGACCCCGCGCACCCGTTCCCGGAACGGGTCACCCGGCTGGTCCGGGCCTGGGAGGACGACGGCCGGGCCGGCTACCGCCTCGTCGACGGGCGCGCGTTGCTCGCCCTCTACTGCTGGCACCTGGACGCCACCCGGCGCGGCACCGCCGACGACGACCCGTCCACCACCGCGTACGTCGCCGCGGCCTTCGCCGCCAACGGGGGTGCGGACGGCTGGGACGTGCTGCTGCGCGAACGGGCCGACTGCACCTGCCACGGCCAGAGCTGGCGGCTGGAGAACATCTCGGTCTGTCTGGGCTGTCTGCGCTACGTCTGCTACCGGGTCGACGGCCCGTGCTGCCCCGGCGCCCGCATCGTCGGCTGAGCCCCGTTCGCCGACTGAGCCCCGCTCATCGGCCGAGCCCCGTTCGCCGGCCGAGCCCCGCCCGCCTCCTCCCCCGTCAGCAGCCGGGCCAGCAGCGCGGCGGGCCCCTCCGGCAGGGCGCCGTGCACGAGTTCGACCCGGTGCACCGGCCGGGGCGCCCGGACCGGCACCC
>NZ_BAAAKJ010000094.1:16633-19081 GCF_039527695.1 Kitasatospora putterlickiae | reverse complement strand
CCGGCCGGCACCGTGACCGTGGCGGCCCCGGCGCCGCCCGTCGACCTCGCCTCCACCGGCGGCTCGTCCACCAACACCCCGATGGCGATCACCGGCGCCACCTCGATCGCGATGGGCATCGGCACACTCGTGGTGGCACGCCGCCGCCAGAAGTCCCGTCCGGTCCTCGCCGCCACCCGAGCCCCGGGCCCGGCCCCGACAAGGACCCCGCCCCCGAGGCCGCCACGTCCCACGGCACCGGGTCCCGACGTCCCGGCCAGGCCGCAAGGCTCGTAACCGCGGGCCCGCGCGGACCTGTACCGGGATGAGGCGGGCGTCGGGATCGCGACTGTCGGCTCGTGCGGGGCCGACCTGGGTGAGGGGGGAACCACGGGTGATCGACCACGAGGTGCTGCGCGTGTTCTGCGGGCCGGGTGGGGGATACGGCAATGCGTTGGGCGTCGTCCGGGACGGTGCCGCCGTGCCTGGCGAGCGGGATCGGCAGGCGGTCGCCCGGGAGCTCGGCTTCAGCGAGACGGTGTTCGTCGATGACCCGGAGCGTGGCGTCATCGACATCTACACCCCCGGCCTGCGCCTGCCCTTCGCCGGGCACCCGTGCGTCGGCGCCGCCTGGCTGCTCGGGGTGGACCGGCTGGTCACCGCGGCCGGTGTGGTGGGCGTCCGGCGTGAGGGAGTGTTCACCCGGATCGCGGCGCCCGCCGGGTGGGCGCCGCCGCGGACGCTGCGGCGGCACGCGACGCCCGCCGAGGTGGACGCCCTGGCGGTGCCGCCGCCGGGCGAGTGGATCTACGCCTGGGCGTGGCAGGACGAGGCGGCCGGCACCGTCCGCGCCCGGGCCTTCCCCGGGCGGGGCGACGGCATCGACGAGGACGAGGCCACCGGCGCGGCCGCCCTCCTGCTGACCGCCGAACTGGGGCGTGGCCTGACGATCACCCAGGGGCGCGGCTCGCTGATCGTCACGGGCCTCACGGCCGACGGCCTGGTCGAGGTCGGCGGCCGGGTCCGTCGGGCGGGTTGAGGACGGGCCGTGGAGGAACCGCGGTTCGAGGCCGTCGTGACCCGGGTCGGAGAGCGCAGGCTCGCCGTCTATCAGGTGCTCCGCGCGAGGGGCGAGTTGAGCCTTTGGCAGGTCAAGTGCTTGTTGGACCAGGCCCCGGTCCGCGTCGACGAGCACTACCTGTCCGACCTCCGTCGCAGGACGGAGCGGCTGCGCGAGGCCGGGGCCGAAGTCTCGCTGTCCTGCCGCGAGTGCGGCCGACCCGCGCCCGAGGAGGGCGAGTTGATCGACGCCGGACCGTGCGCCGCAGCCCGCTGGCCGTACTGCCCGGCGAGCAGCGACCGGCCGCCGTCCATGGTGTGGTACCCGTAGACCGGCTCCCGCGTGGTCGCGAGGGGCGCGCTCAGCGCCCGTGCGAGGAGGCCGGTTCGGCGAAGACGGCGGACTTGGGCGCGGCGGCGGTTGCCGGGGCGGGCGCGGACGGCGCCGCCGCAGCGGGCGCCGGGGCCCGGGGAGCCGTGGCGCGGTGGAGGAGGAAGGCGCGGCCGACGGGGACCAGGGTGAGGTGGGTGGCCGCGACGCCGGCGGTGGCGAGCAGGATGTGGTCCACGTTGAGCACGTGGCCCGGGGCCCAGGAGGAGAGGAACTCCAGCGCGGTGGCCAGCAGGGCCGAGGCGCCGGTGGTGCGCAGGAAGGACGGGAGCCACCGGGTGGTCAGGCGGCCTCCGGAGAGGGGGAGGAAGACGCCGAGCGGGGCGAGCAGCAGCAGTTCGCTCAGCAGTTGGCCCGCGCTGGAGGAGTGGAGCGAGGCCAGTGGCGTCAGGTTGGCGTCGTAGACCCAGGCCACCGGCAGTGGTCTCAGCACCATCCAGCCCACCAGCAGCAGGTGGACGGTGAGGCCGAGCAGGCCCACCACCTGCAGTGGACGCTGGGAACGCTGGACGGCCGTCGCCCGTCCGGTCTCGGTCCGCACGCCGGCCCGCTCCTCGCGTGGCCTGGTGCCATCTCGCTGCACGGGGGGTAGGACGTGCACCGGCGGCGTGACGGTTCCACGCCCGGTGTGAACTTCACGCCGAGCGCCGGGTGCCCGGCGGGGGCCGCGGGGGAGCCGTCCGGTGAACCCGGTGGTCCTCGCGGTCCCCGCCAACCCGCTTACCGGCAGGGCGGCGTGGTGGACGCGGTGGGCGACGGCAGCGCGCTGAACACGTTGTCCGCCGGCGACGTCGGTGACACCACGACGGGCGACGGCGCTGCCGACGGCGTCCTGCCCCGGGCCGTGGACGGCACTCCGGACGGTGCCCCGGACGGCGAGCCGGCGCGCGCCGCCGCAGCGTGCTCCGGGGCCTGCGGGGCCGCGCCCGCGCCCATGGCGGAACCCGCGCCGGAGGCCGGGGACGGCGCGCTCGGTGCGGTGGGTATCCGCGCCACCGTCGGGCAGGCGGTCCGGCTGG
>NZ_BAAAKJ010000094.1:12795-16597 GCF_039527695.1 Kitasatospora putterlickiae | reverse complement strand
GACGGCGGTCGGCCGGATGCCGCAGCCGGCGGCCAGCGCGGCCAGCCCCAGCAGCGCGGCGACGGCGAACGGGCGTCGACTCACTGGGCACTCTCCTCGGAAGCGGAGCCGGAGGCGCTGTCGGCCGGCGGCGGAGGCGGCGGCGTCCGTGGCAGCGTCAGCGTGAACACCGCGCCGGCCTCGCCGTTCGCGGCGGTGATGGTCCCCCCGTGGATCTGCGCGTTGGCCATCGCGATGGACAGGCCGAGGCCGCTGCCCTCCGAGCGGGCCCGCCCCTTGTCGGCCTTGTAGAACCGGTCGAAGACGTGCGGCAGCACGTCCTCCGGGATGCCCGGACCGCTGTCCGACACCTCGACGACCACGCTGTCCCCGTCCTCGCGCACCCGCACCCGCACCGGCGAGCCGCCGTGCTTGAGCGCGTTGCCGATGAGGTTGGCGAAGACGACGTCCAGCCGGCGCGGGTCGACCACCGCCCGCACCCCGCGCGGCGCGTCCACCTCCACCGCGTCGTACCAGGCCCGGCCGTCGATGCAGGACATGATCAGGTCCGCGATGTCCACCTCGTCGGCGACCAGCTTGGCCGTGCCGGCGTCGAAGCGGGTCACCTCCATGAGGTTCTCCACCAGGTCGGACAGCCGGCGGGTCTCGCTGACCACCAGCCGCACCGCCGGCTCGATCATCGGGTCCAGCGACTCCGCCTCGTCCTCCAGGATGTCCGTCACGGCGGTCATCGCGGTCAGCGGGGTGCGCAGCTCGTGCGACATGTCGGCGACGAACCGCCGGCTCTGCGCCTCGCGCGCGCTCAGCTCCTCGACCTGCTCGTGCAGCGACTCCGCGGTCCGGTTGAAGGTCCGTGCCAGGTCGGCGAGTTCGTCCGAGCCCTCGACCTCCAGCCGGGTGTCCAGGTGCCCCTCGCCGAGCCGCCGCGCCGCGTCGCCGAGCCGCCGCACCGGCCGCAGCACTGTCGCCGAGGCCGCCTGCGCGAGCAGCGCCGAGCCGATCAGCGCCAGCAGCGTGGCGATCGCCAGCGACCAGCCGAGCGTGTTGAGGTCGGCCCGCTCGTTCTCCAGCGACTTGAACATGTACGCGGTCGGGCCGGTCGGCACCACCTTGGTGCCGCCGATCACGAACGGCCGGCCGTCGAGGTTCTGCCGCTGCCAGTACAGGTGATACGTGTACGGGTTGGACTCGGTGATCTCGCGCGGCCTGCCGACCTGGGTCTGCAGCGGGGTCGGGACGTTGGCGAGCGTGTACTGGGTGGGGCTGGAGGAGGCGATGCAGTCCGGCAGCGCCGGGTCCGTCACCACCACGTCGTAGCCGAGCCCGGAACCGGCGACGATGCCGGCCAGCGTGTTCAGGTCCTCGCAGGTCGCGCTCAGCGGCAGGCTCGACACGTTGCGGCTGAGGGAGAGCCGGAAGTCGTTGAGCGCGGTGTCCTGCGCGCGCTTGAGCACCGCGTCGCGGTTCAGCCAGTACGCGATGCCGGAGGCCGAGACGGCGGTGAGCAGCGCGACCGCGGCGAACACCGCGATCAGCCGCACGCGCAGCGAGCGCAGCCGTCGCCACGGGCCGGAGGAGAACCGGGCCGTCGTCTGATGGTTGGTCACGGGAGCCTGTCGTTGCGGAAGTTCACTGCGCGCGGCGGGATATCGCCGGCGCCGGACAAGGGGCCGCGGTCACGGTGGTGGTCGCGGCGGCGGGCGCGGCCGAGGTCGCGGCGGCGCTCACGCCGGAGGGTCCAGCCGGTAGCCGACGCCGCGCACCGTGCGGATCAGCGTCGGGGCCGAGGGCACGTCCTCGACCTTGGCCCGCAGCCGCTGGACGCAGGCGTCCACCAGGCGGGAGTCGCCCAGGTAGTCGTGCTCCCAGACCAGCCGCAGCAGCTGCTGGCGCGACAGCGCCTGCCCGGGCCGCCGGCTGAGCTCCAGCAGCAGCCGCAGCTCGGTCGGCGTCAGCTGGAGGTCCGCGCCGTCCTTGGTGACCGTCATCGCCGCCCGGTCGATCACCACGCTGCCGTAGACCGAGGAGTCCGAGTTCTCCCGCTCGCCGCGCCGCAGCACGGCCCGGATCCGGGCGTCCAGCACGCGCGGCTGCACCGGCTTGACCACGTAGTCGTCCGCGCCCGACTCCAGGCCCACCACCACGTCGATGTCGTCGGAGCGGGCGGTCAGCAGGATGATCGGCAGCTGGTCGGTGCGGCGGATCCGGCGGCACACCTCGAAGCCGTCGATGCCGGGCAGCATCACGTCCAGCACGATGAGGTCCGGCCGCTGCTCCTTGAAGAGCCTCAGACCGTCCTCGCCGGAGGCGGCGGTGGCCACGCGGTGGCCCTGGCGGGTGAGGGCGAGTTCGAGGCCGGTGCGGATGGCGTCGTCGTCCTCGATCAGAAGGAGGAAAGGCACGGCCTCATTCTGGCTCACCCGGAGCGGGTAATCACCCCCCACCGCCCGCACGGGAACCGGAACGCGTGTGACGGGCGTCCGTCAACTCGGGGAGGCGTGCGGTGACGAAAGGCCGGGCCCTGTGACAGCTCTGTGACAGTCGACGGACAGCGCCATCACAACCGGCGGGCAGGATTTTCGATGTCGCCGCAGGACAGCGGGCCAATCGGCCGGACCGGGCGGCGGCAAGGGAAACCGCTCGAACCGACCAAGGGGGCGCACGATGAACGCCACGCTTCAGACCCGGACCAACCCGGCTGTCCGCACCGCGCGTTCATCGGCCACCGCGTTCAGGACCCGGCCGGCGGCCGGGGCCGAGGAGGCCTCCGGTGCCGTGATCGCACGGGGGTGCGCGCACAGCACCGGTGGAAACACCGTTGTCCGCCGGGTGAGCGGCGGCAGGACGGGGGAGCTGTACGGGATCGGCCGCCGGGGGAACGCGGCCGATTCCGCCAGCACCTTGACGCTGCGGGGGGTCCTCCCCATCCGCGTCGAGGGCAAGGACGCCCTGGGGGGGAACCGGGGCATCGGGGGAACCGGCCTGCGGAAGGCCGACTCGGGGGAGTCGGCCGGCCGCGAGGCCGCCGGTGCGACGCTGCTGCGGCTGAGCCCCGTGGCGGCGCCGGTCACCGGGCCGGAGCGGGACGGGGCGCAGGGGGAGCGCCCCGCCGCCGAGGACCACGTCACGGAGTTCACCGCGTACGTGCGCGAGCGCCGCGCCTCGCTGTACGCCACCGCCTACCACCTCACCGGTGACCGCTACGAGGCCGAGGACCTGCTGCAGAGCGCGCTCTTCAGCACCTACCGCGCCTGGGGCCGGATCACCGACAAGGCCGCGGTCGGGGGCTACCTCCGCCGCACCATGACCAACCTGCACATCTCCGCCTGGCGGCGCCGCAAGGTCAACGAGTACCCGACCGAGGAGCTGCCGGAGACGGTCGGCGACACCGACGCGATGGGCGGCACCGAGCTGCGCGCCGTGCTCTGGCAGGCGCTGGCCAAGCTGCCGGAGAACCAGCGCACCATGCTGGTGCTGCGCTACTACGAGGGCAAGACCGACCCGGAGATCGCCGACGTGCTCGGCATCAGCGTCGGCACGGTCAAGAGCAGCATCTGGCGCGCGCTGCGCCGGCTGCGCGAGGACGAGCAGCTGAACACCTCGGGGGACACCCTGCGGGCGTTCGGCGAGCTGGTCGCGTAACAGGACGGCGCGACGCCGTCAGGACGTTCCGGTCCGCCGTGGGGGTGGGACCGGACGGGGGATCCCGTCGGGGGACGGGTGACAGGACGGACGCGGTACGGGTGGCGCCGGCTCGGGGGAGCGGCGGCACCGGGAGGGGACCGCGGACGTCCGGGGAAGG
>NZ_BAAAKJ010000094.1:0-12697 GCF_039527695.1 Kitasatospora putterlickiae | reverse complement strand
GCGGCCGCCGCGCGGATCCGCCGCCCGGCCTCCGGCCCGGAGCACGGGTGCGCGCCCAGCGCGACCTGCCGCCCGACGATGCCGCGTTCGGCCCGCATCAGCCGCCAGCCGCGCCGCAGCAGCACCGGCAGCGACTTGCGGCCCTCGCGGACGTCCCGGCGCAGCCGCCACCAGGCGGTGGTCAGCGCGCCGTTGCGCAGGCACAGGGCGTCGCCGAGCAGGTCCCCGGCCGCGCAGTCGGCGGTGATCTCGGCGGCGAAGATGCCCTCGGCGACGAACGCGCCGGCCCCGGCGAGTTCCAGCACCCGGGTGGAGACCCGGCCGTTGTCCGGGATCGAGTACACCGGCACCTCGGCCCGGCCGGTGGCGCACAGGTCGCGGATGGCCGCGACGGCCTGCTCGCGGTGCCAGGACAGCGGGGAGTCCCAGTCCACCGCGCCGTCGGGCAGTCGCGGCAGGCTCGGGTCGTCGCCGTCCTTGTAGAAGTCGTCGAGCTGGAGCACCGGCAGGCCGCTGCGCTCGGCCAGCGAGGACTTCCCCGATCCGGAGGGTCCGGAGAGCAGGACCACCCGGGCACGGGCTATCGGCACAGGGTTCAGCGGGGAGTCACTCACGGGACACCAGTCTGACGCATCCGGGCCCGTTGCCGAAACCGGTCGGATCACACGTCCGTCAGCGCCTCGGGGCCGGCCAACGCGGCGTGCAGCACCGGCAGGTACCGGCTGTCGACCTGGAGGTACACGGGGTGTCCGGCGCCGGGTGCCAGGTAGGCGGTGGCGGCCCAGTCCTGGTCGTGCCAGGTGTCCGGCTCGGGGTCGTGGAAGGTGCCGCCCGCGGGCAGCTCGACCCTGGCGCGGCCGCGCGCCGTGAAGGCGGCGGACGGGGCGCCGGGGGTGATCCACAGCCGCCCGTCGGCGTACTCGCCCCGCGGGCCCGGCCCGGCGGCGCGCGCCGAGCAGGGGATCCGCACCGGCCGCCCGGCGGCCAGCCGTCGCCGGGTGCGGGACACCCGGAAGGTGCGCCAGAACCCGTCCGCGAACAGTGCCATCAGCTCGCCCGCCAGCTCTCCCACGAGTCCCCCTCGGTGTGCGGTGTCGGCCCAGTCTGGCCGGGCGCCGGGGGCGGGCGGCAGCGCCGAAAGGCGGGCGGCGGGGCGACGAAAGTCGACGGACCCGCGCCAGGGGGGGAGAGGCGCGGGTCCGTCCTGTGACCGTCCGGGCCCTGGGGGGGAGAGGGCACGGGGGACGGCCAGTCTGTGGAGTTGTCTACCAACTCGCGGTTACGGAGTGTAGCCGCTGCGGGGACCTGGTGGTCAGATACCCATCGGGTGCCAGACCGTCTTGGTCTCCAGGAACGAGAGTAGCCGGTCCGTTCCGGGAGCATTGGTCCAGTCCTGGGCGAACGGGTCCAGCTCCGGGCGGATCACCCTCTTCAGGGTATCCGCGGCAAGCGTCTCCAGCGCGCCCGCCGCGCCGGGACCGTCGTCGGCGATCGCGCCGGTGAGGTCCAGGGCGTTGACGTCCTGGTGCGAGGCCAGGGTCGGCGCGATGTCGGCGGTGCGGCCGGACAGGACGTTCACCACGCCGCCGGGGACGTCCGAGGTGGCCAGCACCTCGCCCAGCGACAGCGCGGGCAGCGGCGCGTCGGCCGCGGCCGCCACCACCACGGTGTTGCCGGTGGCGATCGCCGGGGCGATCACCGACACCAGGCCGAGCAGCGAGTGCCCGTAACCGGCCTGCGGGGCGACGATCCCGACCACGCCGGTCGGCTCCGGGGTGGAGAGGTTGAAGTACGGGCCGGCGACCGGGTTGGCGCCGCCCGCGATCTGGGCCACCTTGTCGGTCCAGCCCGCGTACCAGACCCAGCGGTCGATCGCCGCGTCCACCAGGGCGGCGGCCTTCTTCGGGCCGACGCCCTCGGAGAGCGCCACCTCGGCGGCGAACTGCGCGCGCCGGCCCTGCAGCATCTCGGCGACCCGGTACAGCACCTGGCCGCGGTTGTACGCGGTGGTGCCGGCCCAGCCCTTGACCGCCGCGCGGGCGGCCACGACCGCGTCACGGGCGTCCTTGCGGGTCCCCAGCGGGGCGTTGGCCAGCCACTCGCCCTTCGCGTCCGTCACCTCGTACACCCGCCCGCTCTCGGAGCGCGGGAACTTCCCGCCGACGTACAGCTTGTAGGTCTTGAGGACATCAAGACGGCTCACGACATCAGACATCTCGGGCCTCGACATTCAGGTAGGGCTCCAGACCGTGCCGGCCACCCTCGCGGCCGTAGCCCGACTCCTTGTAGCCGCCGAACGGCGAGGTCGGGTCGAACTTGTTGAAGGTGTTGGCCCAGACCACGCCCGCCTTGAGCCGGTTGGCCATCCAGAGGATGCGCGAGCCCTTCTCCGTCCAGATGCCGGCGGAGAGGCCGTAGGGGGTGTTGTTGGCCTTCTCGACCGCCTCGGCGGGGGTGCGGAAGGTCAGCACCGACAGCACCGGGCCGAAGATCTCCTCCTGGGCGATCCGGTGGGCCTGGCTGACGCCGGTGAAGAGGGTCGGCCGGAACCAGAAGCCGGTGCCCGGCAGCTCGCAGGCCGGCGACCAGCGCTCGGCGCCCTCGGCCTCGCCGGCCTCGGTCAGCGCGGTGATCCGGGCCAGCTGCTCGGCGGAGTTGATCGCGCCGATGTCGGTGTTCTTGTCCAGCGGGTCGCCGACCCGCAGAGTGCCCATCCGGCGCTTCAGCGCCGCCAGCAGCTCGTCCTGGACGGACTCCTGGACCAGCAGGCGCGAACCCGCGCAGCAGACGTGGCCCTGGTTGAAGAAGATGCCGTTGACGATGCCCTCGACGGCCTGGTCGAGCGGCGCGTCGTCGAAGACGATGTTCGCGGCCTTGCCGCCCAGCTCCAGCGACAGCTTCTTGCGGGTGCCGGCCACCTGCTTGGCGATCGCCCGGCCGACCGGGGTGGAGCCGGTGAAGGCGACCTTGTTGACGTCCGGGTGCGCGGTGAGCGCGGCGCCGGTGCGGCCGTCACCGGTGACGATGTTGACGACGCCCTTCGGCAGACCGGCCTGGCGGCAGATCTCGGCGAAGCGCAGCGCGGTCAGCGGGGTGGTCTCGGCCGGCTTCAGCACGACCGTGTTGCCGGTGGCCAGCGCCGGGGCGATCTTCCACGCCAGCATCAGCAGCGGGAAGTTCCACGGGATGACCTGGGCGGCCACGCCCAGCGGCCTCGGGTTCGGGCCGAAGCCGGCGTAGTCCAGCTTGTCGGCCCAGCCCGCGTAGTAGAAGAAGTGCGCGGCGACCAGCGGCAGGTCCACGTCACGGGTCTCGCGGATCGGCTTGCCGTTGTCCATCGACTCCAGCACCGCCAGCTCGCGGCTGCGCTCCTGGATGATCCGGGCGATCCGGAACAGGTACTTGGCGCGCTCGCTGCCGGGCAGCGCCGACCAGTCGGCGAAGGCCTCGCGGGCGGCGGCGACCGCGCGGTCGACGTCCTTCCCGGTGCCCTGGGCGAACTCGGCGAGCACCTGCTCGGTGGCCGGGTTGACCGTCTTCAGCGCCTCGCTGCCGGAGGAGTCGACGAACTCGCCGCCGATGAAGTGGCCGTAGGAGCTGGCGATGTCGCCGGCGGCGGCGGGCGACTCGGGCGCCGGGGCGTACGTGAAGAGGCCGCCCGCCGGCTTCTGGGCCACGGGCTCCTCGGTGTTCTTCTTCTTGGCCATGGTGATCAGTCCACCGTCACGTAGTCGGGGCCGGAGTACCGTCCGGTGGTCAGCTTCTGGCGCTGCATCAGCAGGTCGTTGAGCAGGCTGGAGGCGCCGAAGCGGAACCAGTGCGGGCTCAGCCAGTCGTCGCCGAGGGTCTCGTTGACCATCACCAGGTACTTCATCGCGTCCTTGGTGGTGCGGATCCCGCCGGCGGGCTTCACGCCGACCTGGACGCCGGTGGCCGCGCGGAAGTCGCGGACCGCCTCCAGCATCAGCAGGGTGACCGGCGGGGTCGCGTTGACGGCGACCTTGCCGGTGGAGGTCTTGATGAAGTCGGCGCCCGCCAGCATCGCCAGCCAGGAGACCCGGCGCACGTTGTCGTACGTCTGCAGCTCGCCGGTCTCGAAGATCACCTTGAGGTGGGCGTAGCCGCCGTCGGCGCGGCGGCAGGCCTCCTTGACGGCGACGATCTCGTTGTAGACGTCGAGGTAGCGGCCGGAGAGGAAGGCCCCCCGGTCGATGACCATGTCGATCTCGTCGGCGCCCGCGGCGACCGCGTCGGCGGTGTCGGCGAGCTTGACCGGCAGCGCGGCGCGGCCGGCCGGGAAGGCGGTGGCGACGGAGGCGACCTGGATGTCGGTGCCCCGCAGCGCCGCCTTCGCGGTGGCGGCCATGTCCGGGTAGACACAGATCGCGGCGACGCGGGGGGTGGTCGGGTCGGTCGGGTCGGGGTTCCTGCCCTTGGCGCACAGTGCGCGCACCTTGCCGACCGTGTCCGCGCCCTCCAGCGTGGTCAGGTCGATCATCGAGATGGCCAGGTCGATGGCGTACGCCTTGGCCGTGGTCTTGATCGAGCGGGTACCGAGGGTGGCGGCACGCGCCTCCAGGCCGACCTGGTCGACACCGGGCAGGCCGTGCAGGAAGCGGCGGAGCGAGGCCTCGGACGCCGCGACGTCCTCAAGACCGCTACCCGCGATGCCTGGGGCGTTGGCTGCAAGAGTGGACATAGTCACCACACCAGCATATCTACGCGCGTAGTCAATCGCTAGGCCCGGCACGCATCGATGCCGGACCGAGATCTGCGGCGGGTCGGCCGGTCGCCGCGAAGGGGTGGACCGCGCCGGAACCGCCCGCTCCGGGCATCGCCCTCGCGGAGCCGCTCGGCGCCACCCCGCTCAGCCGCGACGCCCGGACGGGCACGGGAGCGGCGCCCGTTGCCCGACCGGGATCCTCGGCGCGGACCAGGAGCCGGCGGGTGTGATCGCCACCTCTGTGGATCGCGGGGGGCATGGGGCAGAATCGTCGGCATGACCGATTCCGACGGCCGGCCCCACCAGGGCCCGGCCGGCTCCGATGGGGAGCCCGTGTACGCCGACCGCGTGTACCGCTCCGTTCCCGGCGTCATCTCCGGGGTGCTGTTGCTGGCCGTCGCGGCCTGGCTGATCGGGGACGCGGCGCTGAACGGCGCTGGCAAGACGCCGTGGGTGTCGCTGGCCGCCGTCCCGGTCTTCGCGTTCCCCGTGATCGCCTACACCCTGCGACCGGCCGTCCGGGCCAATGACCGGCGGCTGCTGGTGCGCAATCCGCTGCGCACCATCACCGCCCCCTGGGCCGCCGTCGACGCGCTGCGCGCCGGGTACTCGGTGGAGCTGCTCGCCGAGGGCAAGAAGTACCAGGTGTGGGCGGTGCCGGTGTCGCTGCGCCAGCGCAAGCGCGCGGCCCGCGCCCAGGACCGCGGCGGTCGGCCGCAGCACGCCTCCCGGCTCGGCATGGTCTTCGGCCAGGGCGGCGGCGCGCCGTCCGGCCCCGGGGTGCAGGGCTCGACGGACCCCACCAAGGCCTGGTCCGACCAGGTGGTGAACGTCCTCCAGCAGATGGCCGAGCGCAACGCCTCGCGCCCCGAGGCGTCCGGCCCGATCGAGGTCCGCTGGTGCTGGTGGATCATCGCCCCGACGCTGGCCGGCCTGGTGGCGCTGATCGCCGTCATCGCCGCCTGAGCGAGCACCGGGGCGGTGCTCCGGGTCAGCCGGCGGCGCGGACGTAGACCTCGGCGGCGCCGGGGGACCCGGTGTCCAGGTCCAGGGCGAAGATCCGCCGATCCGGCCCGCCCGGCGGCTCGGGCAGCAGGGCGCCCCGCGCCGGTTCCTCGCCGGGCAGGGCCCCCGCCAGGTCCGGCGGCAGCGGCGCCGGAGCACCGGGCGCCGGCAGGTCGTAGACGCGGACGAAGTCGTCGAGGTTGCTGTCCGGCCCCCCCGACCAGCCGGTAGTGCAGGTACGCCACCCGGGGCCCGCCGGGCGGACCGGCCAGCACGGCGGCCTCGGGCACGTAGTACCGGCCCTTGCCGGGATGCTGCCGGTGGTGGAGGCCGGCCGGCCGCTGCGCGCGGTCGGTGTCGGTCTCGCGCAGGTCGGTCGTCCGCGCCGCCCGCTCCGCCGTCCATCCGACCGCCACCGCGGCGAGCAGCGCGCACAGCACCAGCAGGACGCCCGCCGGCCGTCGGGCCGCGGGCCGGGTTCCGCTCATTGTGTGGTCCCCCTTCACCGGCGAATCCACTCGCGGCCGGGATCCTCCGCAGGCGGATCGAGCGCCTCCCGGCCAGGCCGGGAGGCGCTCGACGCGTGGAGGGGCGCGGACCGTCAGGCGGTGATGCCGGCGGCCGCGGCCAGGTCGCGCTTGACGGCCGCGAGGAGGTCGGCGGCGCGGGTGCGGGTGGAGGCGAGGTCGGCGGCGGAGGCGACCGGGAGGACGACCTCCAGGTAGCACTTGAGCTTGGGCTCGGTGCCGGACGGACGGACCACGATGCGGGCCGAGCGGACGGCGTCGCCGGCCAGGTGGTAGCGCAGGCCGTCGGTCGGCGGCAGGTCGGCGGAGCCGGCGGTGAGGTCGTCGGCCCGGGTCACGGTGAGGCCGGCCAGCGTGGTGGGCGGCCGCTCGCGCAGGGTGCGCATGGCGTCGGCGATCAGGGAGAGGTCCTCGACGCGCACCGAGAGCTGGTCGGTGGCGTGCAGGCCGTGCTCCAGCGCCAGGTCGTCGAGCAGGTCGGACAGGGTCCGCCCGGAGCGCTTGAGGGTGGCGGCGAGCTCGGCGACCAGCAGGGCGGCGGTGATGCCGTCCTTGTCGCGCACGCCCTGCGGGTCGACGCAGTAGCCGAGCGCCTCCTCGTAGCCGTAGCGCAGGCCCTCGGCGCGGGAGATCCACTTGAAGCCGGTGAGGGTCTCCGCGTAGCCGAGCCCGGCGGCCTCGGCGATCCGGCCGAGCAGGGTGGAGGAGACGATGGTGGTGGCGAAGGTGCCGGCGGCCTTCTTGGCGACCAGCGCGGCGCCGAGCAGCGCGCCGACCTCGTCGCCGCGCAGCATCCGCCAGCCGTCCGCGCCCTGCCCGCCGCCGGCGGCGTCGCCGTTGGCGGGAACGGCCACCGCGCAGCGGTCGGCGTCCGGGTCGTTGGCGATGACGATGTCCGGGCCGGTCGCGGCGGCGGTGCGGAAGGCGAGGTCCATCGCCCCCGGCTCCTCCGGGTTGGGGAAGGCGACGGTCGGGAAGTCCGGGTCGGGCTCGGCCTGCTCGGGGACCACGGTGGGCGCGGGGAAGCCGGCTCGGTCCAGGGCGGCCAGGAAGGTGTCCCGGCCGACACCGTGCATCGGGGTGTAGACGACGGCGAGGTCGCGGGCGCTGTGCGGGTCGACGATGGACGCGGCACGGTCCAGGTAGGCCTCGACCACCGACTCGTCGACGGTCTCCCAGCCGCTCGCGGCGAGCGGGACGTCGTGGAGCGAGCCGATCGCGTCGATCTCGGCGGCGATGCCCGCGTCGGCCGGCGGCACGATCTGCGAGCCGTCGCCCAGGTAGACCTTGTAGCCGTTGTCCTGCGGCGGGTTGTGGCTGGCGGTGACGGTCACGCCGGCGGCCGCGCCGAGGTGGCGGACGGCGAAGGCGAGCACCGGGGTGGGCAGCGGGCGCGGGAAGAGCGCGGCGCGCAGGCCGGCGCCGACCACCACGGCGGCGGTGTCGCGGGCGAAGTCGTAGGACTTGTGGCGGGCGTCGTAGCCGATGACGACGAGGTCGCCGAGGCCCTGCCGCTTGACGTAGGAGACCAGGCCGGCGGCGGCCCGGATCACCACGGCGCGGTTCATCCGCATCGGTCCCGCGCCGAGTTCGCCGCGCAGGCCGGCGGTGCCGAACTGGAGGCGGTCGGCGAAGCGGTCGGCCAGGTCGGCCCAGGCGAGCTTGGCCGTGGCGTCTGCCTCGGGGGCCTCGGCGGCGGCGAGCAGCGCGGCGAGCTCCTCGCGGGTCTGCGGGTCCGGGTCCTCGGCGAGCCAGGTGCGGGCCCGGGCGAGGAGGTCGGTGGTGGTTGCCTGCGTCATGGCTGCAGCTCCATCGGGAAGTGCGTCGGTGGTCGGCCGGGGAGGGTGCCCCGGCCCTGGCCCGGTGGGACGGGCCGGGGGAGACGGGCGTGAGGAGACGGGCGTCGCGGGGACCGGTCGGGTCGGGTCGAGGCGGGACGGGACGGGACGGGACGAACGTACGGCGCGGTGGCGGCGCGGTGCGGCGTCCGGCCGGCCGGGGCGTGTCGGACCGGCACGCGCGGACGGGGCCCGCGGGCGGGTGTGATCACCGGATCACACCCGCCCGGGGCCCCGTCGTTCATGCGGTCCGCTCCCGCCCCGGCGTCAGATCCGCTCCAGGACCTTCGCCAGCAGCGCGCCCATGCGCTCGGCGGAGGCCTTGCCGGCCTCCAGCACCTCGGCGTGGTTGAGCGGCTCGCCGGTCATGCCGGCGGCCAGGTTGGTGACCAGGGAGATGCCGAGCACCTCGGCGCCGGCCTCGCGGGCCGCGATGGCCTCCAGGGTGGTGGACATGCCGACCAGTTCGCCGCCGATCACCCGGGCCATGTTGACCTCGGCCGGGGTCTCGTAGTGCGGGCCGCGGAACTGGACGTAGACGGCCTCGTCCAGGCTCGCGTCGACCTCGCGGCACAGCTCGCGCAGCCGCTTGGAGTAGAGGTCGGTGAGGTCCACGAAGTTCGCGCCGACGATCGGGGAGTCGGCGGTCAGGTTGATGTGGTCGCTGATCAGGACCGGCTGGCCGGGCGTCCAGGTGGGACGCAGGCCGCCGCAGCCGTTGGTCAGCACGATGATCCCGCAGCCGGCCGCGGCGGCGGTGCGCACGCCGTGGACGACGGTCGCGACGCCGTGGCCCTCGTAGTAGTGGTTGCGGCCGAGGAAGATCAGGGCGCGCTTCTCGCCGATCTTCACCGAGCGGATCTTGCCGGCGTGGCCGGCCACGGCGGGGGCGGGGAAGCCCGGCAGGTCGGTGACCGGGAACTCCGCCACGGTCTCGCCGAGGGCGTCGGCGGCCGGCACCCAGCCGGAGCCCATCACCAGGGCGACGTCGTGGCGCTCGGCACCGGTCAGCTCGCGCAGGCGCTCGGCGGCGGCCTGGGCGGCGGCGTAGGGGTCGGCGGAGACGACCGACTGAGGAGATGCGTTCACGGGTCCGAGAATAGACGGGAAACGGCTACGCGCGTAGAAATTCCTGGTACGACGTGCCGGATCGTTACCCGGATGGCCTGCGGACCGGTCCGCGCGTGCCGGACCGTCAGAGCCGCCTGGCGCCGCGCAGGCCCTTGGCGCACAGCCCGTTGTCGTCCAGCCGGGCGGCGCCGCCCTCGTCGCCGAAGGCCGGGCCGTCCGCCTCCTCGCGGCTGGAGACGTGGCGTGGGTGGCCGCCGGTGTCCAGGCCCGGGTGGATGCCGGTGTGGTCGAGCCGGGCGCCGGTGCGGGCGTCGATCTCGAAGAAGACCAGGTCGCCGGGGAGCAGCGGGCCGCACGGTGGTGTCCGGGACGGGCGCGGTGGTCAGCGGCAGCACCGGCACGCCCGGCCCCGTCCGGGCCGGGCCGTTGGCGGTGCGGAGCAGGCCGGGGCCGGGCGCGTCCTTGGACAGCGGCGGGTAGCCGGACCGGTGGCCGTACACCATGCGGACGCAGCCGGAGCAGGCGAAGGCGCCGTAACGGGTCCTGTCCGGGGGTAGCCGACCTCAGCAGGGGCGGCGGCGCAGGTCCAGGACGTAGTCGTCGGGGGCGCCGGCGCTCTCCGCCGCGTCCGCGATCAGACCCAGGTAGCGGGCCGCCGGCAGGCCGCCCTCGTAATCGTTCAGCACGTACGTCCAGACCGGCACGTCGCCGTCCAGGGTCTGCGCCCGCAGCTTGATCTTGCGGTAGATGCCGAGCTGGACGCCCTCCCAGCGGTCCAGCCCCTCCTCGTCCATCGGCGCCACGTCGTACAGCGAGACGAAGACCTGGTCCTTCTCGTCCTCCACCACTGTGGCCAGCGAGCCCTCCCAGCCGAGGTGTTCGCCGCCGAAGGTGAGCCGCCAGCCGGACAGCCACCCGGTGCCGCGCAGCGGCGAGTGCGGGGCGCGGCGGGTCATCTGCCGGGCATCGAGGTTCGTGGCATACGCGGCGTAAAGGGGCATGGGGGGAAGCCTACGTTCACCGGCCGATCCGATAGAAGCCCCGACCCCGGCGTGGCAGTGCTCCCGGCGTGCGGGACAATGGTTGACGTGACTCGGATCGTGATCATCGGTGGCGGACCCGGCGGCTACGAGGCGGCGTTGGTGGCCGCCCAGCTCGGCGCGGAGGTGACCGTCGTCGACCGCGACGGCCTGGGCGGATCGGCGGTGCTCACGGACTGTGTGCCGTCGAAGACGCTGATCGCGACGGCGGAGGTGATGACGACCTTCGACAGCTCGTACGAGGAACTCGGCATCATCGTCGCCGACGACACCCCCCACGTCGACACCCCGGCCCGCGTGGTCGGCGTCGACCTCGGCAAGGTCAACCGTCGTGTGAAGCGACTGGCCATCGCGCAGTCCCACGACATCACCCAGTCCGTGACCCGCGCCGGCGTCACCGTGCTGCGCGGCCGCGGCCGGCTCGGCACCGGCGGCCAGGCCGCGGACGGCTCCCGCGAGGTGCTGGTGGACGCGCCCGACGGCAGCGTCCAGTCGCTGCGCGCCGACGCCGTGCTGATCGCCACCGGCGCCCACCCGCGCGAACTGCCCGACGCCCAGCCCGACGGCGAGCGGATCCTCACCTGGACCCAGGTCTACGACCTGGAGGAGCTGCCGCGCGAGCTGATCGTGGTCGGCTCCGGCGTCACCGGCGCCGAGTTCGCCGGCGCCTACCAGGCGCTGGGCTCCAGGGTCACCCTGGTCTCCTCGCGCGACCGGGTGCTGCCGGGCGAGGACCCGGACGCCGCCGAGGTGCTGGAGGAGGTCTTCCGCCGCCGCGGGATGAACGTGATGAGCCGCTCGCGGGCCGAGACGGTGAAGCGGATCGGCGACGCGGTCGAGGTCACCCTCTCCGACGGCACGGTGATCGAGGGCACCCACTGTCTGATGGCGGTCGGCTCCATCCCGAACACCGCCGACATGGGCCTGGAGGAGGCCGGGGTCAAGCTCAACGACTGGGGTCAGGTCCAGGTCGACCGGGTCTCGCGCACCAGCGCCCCCGGTGTCTACGCGGCCGGCGACTGCACCGGCGTCTTCATGCTCGCCTCGGTGGCGGCCATGCAGGGCCGGATCGCCATGTACCACGCGCTCGGCGACGCGGTGCAGCCGCTGAACCTCAAGACCGTGGCCTCCAACGTCTTCACCGACCCCGAGATCGCCACCGTCGGCTACACCGCCGCCGACGTGAAGACCGGCAAGATGGACGCGGTCGAGGTCAAGCTCCCGCTGCGCGGCAACCCGCGGGCCAAGATGCAGGGCATCCGCGACGGCTTCGTGAAGCTGTTCTGCCGCCCCGGCACCGGCATCGTGGTCGGCGGCGTGGTGGTCGCCCCGCGCGCCAGCGAGCTCATCCACTCGATCTCGCTCGCGGTGGACGCCAATCTGACGGTCGAACAGGTGGCCAGCGCCTTCACCGTCTACCCGTCGGTCTCCGGCTCCACCGCCGAGGCCGCCCGCCAGCTCCACATCCGCAAGCGCGCCGAGGGCGAATCCTGAGCCCAGGACGCTCAGTTGGGGGCGGTCGCCGTTCGGCGGCCGCCCTTCGCGCGCTCCCGGCCGTCACCCGGACGGCGGGCGCAGTCCAGGATCACCGACGGCGCGCATTGTACGGTCACGCGCCGCTCCGGCGTGAGCAATTCCCGCTACTAGCAGCAAACGCCTGAAAGCAGACGGTCACGCGGGTTACCGTCGGTTCTGTGTTTGCAGCAGAACGTCGCCAGTTGATCCTCGAAATGGTGCGCGCCAACGGAGCGGTCTCGCTCCGGGAGTTGGCCCGCGTCGTCCAGACCTCCGAAGTGACCGTGCGCCGCGACGTACGGGCCCTGGAGGCAGAAGGGCTCCTCGACCGCCGGCACGGCGGCGCGGTGCTCCCCGGCGGCTTCAGCCGCGAACCCGGCTACCCGCAGAAGACCCACCTGTCCGCCGCCGAGAAGAGCGCCATCGCCGATCTCGCCGCCGGCCTGGTGGAGGAGGGCGACGCGGTGGTGGTCGGCGCCGGCACCACCACCCAGGAACTCGCCCGCCGTCTCGCGCGGGTGCCCGGGCTGACCGTGGTGACCAACTCGCTGTTGGTCGCCCAGGCGCTCGCGCACGCCAACCGGGTGGAGGTGGTGATGACCGGCGGCACCCTGCGCGGCTCCAACTACGCCCTGGTCGGCAGTGGCGCCGAGCAGTCCCTGCACGGGCTGCGGGTCACCAAGGCCTTCGTCTCGGGCAGCGGACTGACCGCCGAGCGCGGTCTGTCGACCACGAACATGCTCTCCGCGAGCGTGGACCGGGCCCTGGTGCAGTCGGCCGCCGAGGTGATCATCCTCGCCGACCACACCAAGCTCGGCGCGGACTCCATGTTCCAGACCGTCCCCACCGAGACCATCACCCGCCTCGTCACCGACGAGCACGCCACCGCCGGCGACACCACCGCCCGCGAACTCGACGCGCTCGCCGACTGCGGCGTGCAGATCGACCTCGCGCCGCTCGGCGCCCCGCCGTCCGGCG
>NZ_BAAAKJ010000093.1:5358-11085 GCF_039527695.1 Kitasatospora putterlickiae | reverse complement strand
GCGAGGGCCGCGGCCGAGGGGGCCGAGCGGGGCGCCGTGGACACGGTGCCGCTACAGGCCCGCAAGGGCCGCGCCTCCTACCTGGGCCCCCGCAGCATCGGCTACCAGGACCCCGGCGCCACCTCCACCGCCCTCCTCTTCCGCGCCCTCGCGGAGGCTGTGACGCACCCGCTCGCCTCCGGGGCACTGTGACTCACCCGCTCGCCTCCGGGGCGCTCTTGTCCGGCGCCGACGGTCGGCGGGCACGGCGCCACCTCCTTCGTCGGCGGCTTGACCCTTCTCCCTTTCGGCGCCGGCGCGCCCCTTCGGCTCGGGGCGGGGTGGCCTTCGGCCCGTGCCGGGGCGGCGAGTGGCGGTCCGTGCCGGGCCGGGGTGAGGTCGCTCAGGCCGCGTCCGTGCGGGTGATCAGCAGGAGCAGTGCGTCGTCCCGAAGTTCGCCGCCCGTGTGCGCCAGCAGATCGGCGTAGACCCGCCCGACCGCCGCCTCCAGCTCCGCCGCGGAACGGGCCGCGCCGCGCACCAGCGGGCCGACCCGCTCGGCGAGCGGGTAGAACACTCCGCTGCGCCGGTGCCTGGCCTCGATCACGCCGTCGCTGCAGAGCACCAGCACGTCCTCGGTCCCGAACGGCTGGTCCCAGGTGCTCGGCTCGCCGGTGGCCAGCCGGCCGAGGCCGAGCGGCACCCACGGGTCGGGCGCGTCCAGGACGTGCGCCCGGCCCTCCGGGTCCACCCGGATCGGCGGGACGTGCCCGTACTGGAGCAGCTGGACCACGCCGGGCCGGCGGAACTCGGCGAACAGCGCGGTGGTGAACTCGCCGTCCGGCACGTGCCGCTCGACGCTGGCCTCGACCCTGGCGGCCACCCCGCGCAGCCCGGCCTCGTCGTACGCGGCCTCCCGGAAGGCGCCGAGCACCACGGCGGCGGTCTGCACCGCGCCGAGCCCCTTGCCGCGCACGTCGCCGACCGCGACCCGGGTGCCGTGCGGCGTCTCCAGGACGGAGTAGAGGTCCCCGCCGATCCGCGAGGCGTCGGCGGCGGAGACGTACCGCACGGCGAGGTGCAGCGGCCCGACGACCGGTCCGGGCAGTCGCAGCAGCGCGCGCTGCGCGGCCTCCGCGACGGAGCTGACCGCGGCGAAGGCGGCGGCCCGGCGCATCCGGATCCTGGCCACCCAGGCGGAGAAGACGGTGAGCACCAGGTAGCCGACCATCGCGCCCCACAGGAAGCGGGCGTCGTTGAGGTTGTCGACCTGGTCGTAGTGGCTGAGGCCGAAGACGGCGAGCAGGCCGACCGAGGAGACGCCGAGCAGTTCGAGCGGCCGCAGGGTCAGCGCGGCGACGCTGGGGACGACGGTCATCAGCGGCGCCAGGTAGCGGTCCTGGCCGGAGTACAGGTCGGCGATCCCGACCAGCACGATCGCGATCAGCGCGGGGGCGGCCCGGCGCCAGAACGGGATGTCGAGCAGGTCGACGGCGAGCAGCGCGTCGCGCCGCCGGGCCGGCGGCTGCCCGGCGCCGGTCGGGACGGACGGCGACTGGGCACGGCGCATCGGTGACACATACCGAACATAACGGACGATCAGTACGACCACCCGCGCACCCCCGGCCCCTCCGCCCCCGCCCGCACCGCCATCGGCCCGCCGGAGCGCCGAATCCGCCCATGTCACGGCGCGGATTCCAGCGCAACGTGTCCGGACGCCTACGCTCTGCTCTCGGAGCGCGCGCCGGCGACGCCCGGGCGACACCCCGGACAGCACCCGCAATGCGATCCACACCACACGGTCCGCACCCCTACGGAATACCCCTTAGGGGTATGGTGTGGTTATCAGCCGGGCCCGGGCGTACGCTCGCGGCCGTACAGACCTTCCGGAGGCCCCGATGTCCAGCACCATCACCTACACCGTCACCGGCATGAGCTGCGGCCACTGCGAGAGTTCGGTCAGCAAGGAGCTCTCCACCCTCACCGGGGTGACCGGGGTGTCCGCCGACGCCAAGGCCGGCACGGTCACCGTCTCCGCGGCGGCCCCGCTGGACGACGAGCAGGTCCGCGCCGCCGTCGACGAGGCCGGTTACGAGCTGGTCGGCCGCGCCGCCTGAGAGCCCCCGCCGCGCGGCGGGGGCCCCGCGAAACCCCGCCCCCGCCGTGCCCTCCCCTAGGAGCTGATCAGCACATGAGCACCTCCACCTCGGGCTCCACCTCCCCGGACGCGGCGACCGCCATAGCCGGCCAGGAGGGCCCCACCCCGGTCCGCGAGCGCGTCGAACTCCAGATCGGCGGCATGACCTGCGCCGCCTGCGCCGCCCGGATCGAGAAGAAGCTCAACCGGATGACCGGCGTCGAGGCCACCGTCAACTACGCCACCGAGAAGGCCAGGGTCGAGTTCGCGCCGGACGTCACCGTGGCCGACCTCATCGCCACCGTGGAGAACACCGGCTACACCGCCGAACTCCCCCCGCCCCCGGTGCCCGTCGCGGCGGACGAAGCCCCCGCCGACGCCGCCCGCGCACCGGCCACCGACCCGCTGCTCGACCGGCTGCTGGTCAGCGCCGTGCTCAGCCTGCCGGTGGTCCTGTGGTCGATGGTCCCCGCCCTCCAGTTCACCAACTGGCAGTGGCTGGCCTTCGCCCTCACCGGCCCCGTCGTCGTCTACGGCGGCCTGCCCTTCCACCGCGCCGCCTGGACCAATCTCAAGCACGGCGCGGCGACCATGGACACCCTGGTCTCGCTCGGCACCCTGGCCGCCTTCGGCTGGTCCTTCTGGGCCCTGTTCTGGGGCGACGCCGGCATGCCCGGCATGCGGCACGAGTTCTCGTTCTCGGTCGGCGACGCCGACGCCTCGTCCATGCTCTACCTGGAGACGGCCTCCGCCGTCACCGTGCTGATCCTGCTGGGCCGCTACCTGGAGGCCCGCTCCAAGCGCCGCGCCGGGGCCGCCCTGCACGCCCTGCTGGACCTCGGTGCCAAGGACGTGGCCGTGCTGCAGGGCGGCCGCGAGGTCCGGCTGCCCGTCGACCGGCTCACCGTCGGGACGCGGTTCGTGGTCCGCCCCGGCGAGAAGATCGCCACCGACGGCGTGGTGGTCGAGGGCGCCTCCGCCGTCGACGCCTCGATGCTCACCGGCGAGTCCGTCCCGGTGGAGGTCGCCGTCGGCGACACCGTCACCGGCGCCACCGTCAACGCCGGCGGCCGCCTGGTGGTCGAGGCCACCCGGGTCGGCGCCGACACCCGGCTCGCCCGGATGGCCGCGCTCGTCGAGGAGGCGCAGAACGGCAAGGCCGCCGCCCAGCGGCTCGCCGACCGGATCTCCGCCGTCTTCGTGCCCGTGGTGATCCTCATCGCGCTCGGCACCCTGGTCGGCTGGCTGCTGACCACCGACAGCGCGACCGAGGCGTTCACCGCCGCCGTCGCGGTGCTGATCATCGCCTGTCCGTGCGCCCTCGGCCTGGCCACCCCGACCGCCCTGATGGTCGGTACCGGCCGCGGCGCCCAGCTCGGCATCCTGATCAAGGGCCCCGAGGTGCTGGAGAACACCCGCCGCGTCGACACCGTCGTCCTCGACAAGACCGGCACCGTCACCACCGGCCGGATGACCCTGCACGGCGTGCGCACCGCCGAGGGCGTCACCGAGGAGGAGGCGCTGCGCCTCGCCGGCGCCGTCGAGCACGCCTCCGAGCACCCGATCGCCGCCGCCATCGCCACCGCCGCCGCCGACCGCCTCGGCACCCTGCCCGCCGTCGAGGGCTTCGAGAACGTCCCCGGCCTCGGCGTGCGGGGCGTCGTCGACGGCCGCACGGTGGTCGCCGGCCGGGAGTCCCTGCTCGCCGAGCACGGCCTGCCGCTGCCCGCCGCGCTGGCCGGGGCCAGACGGGCCGCGGAGGCCGCCGGGCGGACCACCGTGGTGGTCGGCTGGGACGGCGCGGCGCGGGCCGTCCTGGAGGTCGCCGACGCGGTCAAGCCCACCAGCGCCGAGGCGATCGCCGAACTGCGCGCCCTCGGGCTCACCCCGGTCCTGCTCACCGGGGACAACCGGGCGGTCGCCGAGGCCGTCGCCGCCGAGGTCGGCATCGACCCCGCGCAGGTGTACGCCGAGGTGCTGCCCGAGGACAAGGTCGCCGCCGTCGAGACCCTCCAGGCCGAGGGCAGGGTCGTCGCGATGGTCGGTGACGGCGTCAACGACGCCGCCGCGCTCGCCCAGGCCGACCTCGGCCTCGCCATGGGCACCGGCACCGACGCCGCCATAGAGGCGGGCGACCTGACGCTGGTCCGCGGTGACCTGCGCTCGGCCGCCGACGCCATCCGGCTCTCCCGCCGCACGCTCGGCACCATCAAGGGCAACCTGTGCTGGGCCTTCGGCTACAACGTCGCGGCGATCCCGCTGGCCGCCGCCGGACTGCTCAACCCGATGATCGCCGGCGCCACGATGGCCTTCTCCTCGGTCTTCGTGCTCACCAACAGCCTCCGGCTGCGCCGCTTCCGGTCCGCCTGACCCCCGGGCGCCCGGGAACGCCGCAGGGCCCGTACCGCGTGCGCGGTACGGGCCCTGCGGCGTTCGGGCGGCTTCAGCGGCCGAGCAGCTCACCGCCGTTGCAGTGCAGGATCTCGCCGGTGATGAAACCGGCCTCCGGCGAGGCCAGGAAGTGGACCGCGGCCGCCACCTCGCCGGTCTCCCCGATCCGCCCGAGCAGCGTGCGGGCCGCCCGCCGGGAGACCTCCGCCTCGTCCAGCCGCGGCCCGAAGAACTCGGTGCCCGCCACCGTCCCCGGCGCCACGATGTTGGCGGTGATGCCGGAGGTGCCGAGCTGGGCGGCCAGGAAGTGGTTCCAGGCGTGCAGCGAGGCCTTCGCGGCCCCGAACGAGCCGGCCCCGCGCAGGGCGGCGATCGAGCTGATGGTGACCACCCGGCCGGAGCCCGGGGTGAGCCGGTCACGGACCGACTCGGTGAGCAGCACCGCGGTCAGCACATTGCGCTCGAAGTCCCCGCGCCAGCGGGCCAGCAGGGCGTGCGGCCCGGCACCGATCACGGTCTCCCGGCTGCCCGCGTTGTTCACCAGCACGTCGATCCGCTGCGGAAGCTCCTCCAGCGCGGCCTCCACGGAGTCCGGGTCGGCGAGGTCGCACACCAGCGGGGTCACGTTCGGCCCGAGGGCCGTGGCGGCCTCCTCCAGCACCGCTCGCCGTCGGCCGACGATCACGACCTGTTCGCCCGCCTCGGCGAACCGCCGTGCCACCTCGTACCCGATCCCCGTGCCACCGCCGGTGACAACCACGTTCCTGGTCATCTGCGCACTCCTCCCCCAGCTCCGCCGCCACGCTGCAAGGTGCACGGCGGTCCGTACCGGAATGCCACGATTCCTATCACGCTCGGTTGCCGTGACTGCGGGGAGGGTGACGTCACGGCCGCTGGAAGGTGTGGTATGGGGGCGGCACCGCACGCACACGGAGCGTGGCGAGAGGCAGCTCACACCCCCCCGGCGTAACTTCTCACACGGTGATACGTCTTAGGTTGGTAGTGCGGCAGTTTTTCCGGTGGGCCGAGACGTGGCGAACGGCACGACGTCGACGCACCGCCACCACTGCCGCCGACGGGGCTCCGGCGGGCCCCGGGTCGGTCGCCGACGGTTGGCGACCTTCGCGCACGACGCCGGGGTGTGGCCGGACCAGGGACGCTTTGAGCGGCCGTCCCGGGCCCAGAGCCGCCCCCGGAGTCGTGCGCCGGACGTTGAGGTG
>NZ_BAAAKJ010000093.1:0-5325 GCF_039527695.1 Kitasatospora putterlickiae | reverse complement strand
GTGCGGCCGGGCCCTCGTGGCACGGTGTCAGGGCGTGCGGACGACGTCAGTGCGGGCGCACGGCGTCAGCGGGCGTCGATCTCGACGTAGTCGCGGATCTCGGTGCCGGTGTAGATCTGGCGCGGACGGCCGATCCGGCTGGTCGGGTCGTTGATCATCTCGTGCCAGTGGGCGATCCAGCCCGGCAGCCGGCCGAGGGCGAACAGCACGGTGAACATGCTGGTCGGGAAGCCCATGGCGCGGTAGATCAGGCCGGTGTAGAAGTCCACGTTCGGGTAGAGCTTGCGCGAGACGAAGAAGTCGTCCTTGAGCGCGTGCTCCTCCAGCTTGAGCGCGATCTCCAGCAGCTCGTCGGACTTGCCGAGCTGGCCGAGGACCTCGTGGGCGAGCAGCTTCACCTGGGCGGCGCGCGGGTCGAACGCCTTGTAGACCCGGTGGCCGAAGCCCATCAGCTTGACGCCGGCTTCCTTGTTCTTCACCTTCGTGATGAAGGCGTCGACGTCGCCGCCGTCCTTCTGGATGCTCTCCAGCATCTCCAGCACGGCCTGGTTGGCGCCGCCGTGCAGCGGGCCCCACAGGGCCGAGATGCCGGCCGAGATCGAGGCGAACAGGTTGGCGTGGCTGGAGCCGACCAGGCGCACGGTGGAGGTCGAGCAGTTCTGCTCGTGGTCCGCGTGCAGGATCAGCAGCTTGTCGAGCGCGTTGACGACGACCGGGTTGAGCTCGTAGTCCTCGGCCGGGACCGCGAAGGTCATCCGGAGGAGGTTCTCGACGTAGCTCAGGTCGTTGCGCGGGTAGACGAAGGGCTGGCCCATCGCCTTCTTGTACGCGTACGCCGCGATGGTCGGGAGCTTCGCCAGCAGGCGGACCGTCGACAGGTGGCGCTGGGCCGCGTCGAACGGGTTGTGGCTCTCCGGGTAGAACGTCGACAGCGCGCCGACCACCGAGGACAGCATCGCCATCGGGTGCGCGTCCCGCGGGAAGCCCTGGAAGAAGCGCTTGACGTCCTCGTGCAGCAGGGTGTGCTGGGTGATCTCGCGGTTGAACTGCGTGAGCTGCTCGGAGTTCGGCAGCTCGCCGTTGATCAGCAGGTACGCGGTCTCGATGAAGTCACCCTTGGCGGCGAGCTGCTCGATCGGGTAACCGCGGTACCGCAGGATGCCGTTGTCACCGTCCACGAAGGTGATCGCGGACTTGTAGGCGGCGGTGTTGCCGAAGCCGTTGTCCAGGGTGACCAGGCCGGTCTGCGGGAGCAGCTTCGAGATGTCGAAGCCGGCGTTGCCCGCAGTGCTCTCGACGACGGGGTACTCGTACTCGCCGTCCTGGTACCGCAGTACTACCGAGTTGTCGCTCACGTCTTCCTCACCGACGAAATGAATCCTCTTCCAAGGTGCCCTGACTGTCTCTACCATCCCCCATCCGGCGGACAGCCGCGCACCCGGGGTGGCCCGAAAGGGCCCGCCCCTACAAAACCTCCCGCCGCCGCCGGTACGAACCGGACAAGATCGGCACCCCACCAGGCTCTGTCGTAAATCTCTTCACGTCAAGAGAACAATAGAGGCAACCATCCCTTGGAGAATCATCCAGACGCAAGCCGGTGGTCCAGGGCGGCATGCCTCCGACCTGCGCTGACGCTGCGAACCGCCTGCCCGATCGCTTTCCGTGAGCCCACCAGCACGACGAGTTTTCGGGCCCTGGTCACTGCGGTGTAGAGCAGATTTCGCTGGAGCATCGTCCACGCGGACGTGGTGACCGGAATCACCACCACCGGGTACTCGCTCCCCTGCGAGCGGTGGATCGTCACCGCGTAGGCGTGCGCCAACTCGTCCAGCTCGTCGAAGTCGTAGGGCACCTCCTCGTCCTCGTCCGTCAGCACCGTGAGGCGCTGGTCGTCGACGCTGAGGGACGTCACCACTCCCACCGTGCCGTTGAAGACCCCGTTGCGCCCCTTGTCGTAGTTGTTGCGCACCTGGGTGACCTTGTCCCCCACCCGGAACGTCCGCCCGCCGAACCGCCGCTCCGCCAGCCCCTCCCTGGCCGGCGTCACCGCCGCCTGCAGCAGCGTGTTGAGGTTCCCCGCCCCGGCCGGGCCCCGGTGCATCGGGGCCAGCACCTGCACGTCCCGCCGGGCGTCGTAGCCGAACCGCTGCGGGATCCTGCGCGCCACCACGTCCACCGTCAGCCCCGCCGCGAGCTCCGCGTCGTCCTCGGCGAAGAGGAAGAAGTCCGGCAGCCCCTCGGTCAGCGGCGGCAGCCCCTCGTTGATCCGGTGCGCGTTGGTCACCACCCCCGACTGCTGGGCCTGCCGGAAGATCCTGGTCAGCCGCACCGACGGGATCGGCCCGCCCTCGGCCAGCAGGTCCCGCAGCACCTCCCCCGCCCCCACCGAGGGCAGCTGGTCCACGTCCCCCACGAACAGCAGGTGAGCCCCCGGCGCCACCGCCTTGACCAGCTTGTTCGCCAGGATCAGGTCCAGCATCGACGCCTCGTCGACCACCACCAGGTCCGCGTCCAGCGGCCGGTCCCGGTCGTACGCGGCGTCCCCGCCCGGCCGCAGCTCCAGCAGCCGGTGCACCGTCGAGGCCTCCACCCCGGTCAGCTCCGCCAGCCGCTTCGCCGCCCGCCCGGTCGGCGCCGCCAGCACCACCTTGGCCCGCTTCGCCAGCGCCAGCGTCACGATCGACTTCACCGTGAACGACTTGCCGCACCCCGGCCCGCCGGTCAGCACCGCGACCCTCTCGGTCAGCGCCAGCCGCACCGACTGCTCCTGCTCCGGCGCCAGCTCCGCCCCCGTCCGCCGGGCCAGCCAGCCCAGGGCCGCCGGCCAGTCCACGTCGGCGAACCACGGCATCCGGTCGGTGTCCGCCCGCAGCAGCCGCAGCAGCTGGTTGGCCAGCGAGATCTCGGCCCGGTGGAACGGCACCAGGTACACCGCCGTGATCGGCTCGCCGCCCTCCCCCGGCACCTGCTCGCGCACCACCCCCTCGGTGGCCACCAGCTCCGCCAGGCAGTCGATCACCAGCCCCACGTCCACCTGGAGCAGCTTCACGCCGTCCGCGATCAGCCGCTCCTCCGGCAGGTAGCAGTGCCCCTGGTCGCTGCTCTGCGACAGCGCGTACTGCAGGCCCGCCTTCACCCGCTCCGGGCTGTCGTGCGGGATCCCCACCGCCTGGGCGATCCGGTCCGCGGTGAGGAAGCCGATGCCCCAGACGTCCGAGGCCAGCCGGTACGGCTCGTTCTTCACCACCCCGATCGAGCCGTCCCCGTACTGCTTGTAGATCCGGACGGCCAGCGAGGTCGAGACCCCGACGCCCTGCAGGAAGACCATCACCTCCTTGATGGCCTTCTGCTCCTCCCAGGCGGCCGCGATCTTCTTCGTCCGCTTCGGCCCGAGCCCCGGCACCTCGATCAGCCGGCCCGGCTCGTTCTCGATCACTTCCAGGGTGTCCACCCCGAACCGCTCCACGATCCGCTCCGCGAACCGCGGCCCGATCCCCTTGATCAGCCCCGACCCCAGGTACCGCTGGATGCCCTGGACGGTGGCCGGCAGCACCGTCGTGTAGTTCTCCACCACGAACTGCCGCCCGTACTGCGGATGCGACCCCCACCGCCCGTGCAGCCGCAGCGACTCCCCCGGCTGCGCGCCGAGCAGCGCGCCCACCACCGTCAGCAGGTCGTTGCCACCCCGCCCGGTGTCGACCCGGGCCACCGTGTAGCCGGTCTCCTCGTTGGCGTACGTGATCCGCTCCAGCACGCCCTCGACCTGGGCGAGCTGGCGCGGCTCCGCGGCCGCCTGGCCGGCGCCGCCCGGCCGTACCCCTGTCTGCCTGGCCACCGGGCCCCCTTCACCGTGCGGGACGACTTGCGCTACGCACCGTACCGTCCGGGTGCGACACCAGGGGCCCGGGTGCCACGCTGGAAGGACCGGGGAGGGACCGGCCGACGAAGGGCAGCACACCATGCTCACCACCCCCTACCGTCCCGGCGCTCCCAACTGGCTCGACCTCACCAGCCCCGACACCGCGGACTCGGTCGCCTTCTACACCGGGGTGTTCGACTGGACCTACGCCTCGGCCGGACCCGAGGCGGGCGGCTACGGCTTCTTCCGCCAGGACGGCCGGACGGTCGCCGCGCTCGGCCCGTTCACCGAGTCCCACGCCCGCCCCGCCTGGACCGTCTACTTCCGCACCCTGGACGCGGACCGCACCACCGACCTGGTCCGCCAGGCCGGCGGCCGGGTCCGCTTCACCCCGTTCAACGTCTTCACCAGCGGCCGGATGGCCGGCTACACCGACCCGACCGGCGCCGACTTCGCGGTCTGGCAGCCGCACGACGTCCACGGTCTGGACACCGTCACCGAGCCCGGCAGCCTCTGCTGGACGGAGTGCTACAGCGTCGACGCCGAGGCGGCCAAGGCCTTCTACCGCACCGTCTTCGCCTGGCAGGAGCAGGACGTCCCGATCGGCGAGGCCCTGTACACCGTTCTCACCCCTCCCGGCGGCGGGACGGCGGACGCCCACGGCGGCATCGTGCAGCTCGGCCCGGAGCAGACCGCCGCCGGCACCTCCTCGCACTGGCTCCCCTACTTCGAGGTCGCCGACGTGGACGCCCGCCTGGCCGCCGCCGAACGGCTCGGCGCCACCGTCCGGATCCCCGCGACGGACGTGCACGGCGTCGGCCGCCTGGGCCGGCTCGTCGACCCGCACGGCGCGGTCTTCGCCGTCATCACCAGCCCTCCGCCGGGCACATGACGCCAGGTCACCGCGGTGGGGCCGTCCAGGGCCGTCCAGGGGCCGCCTAGGGTGTGACCATGACCGACCTGACCATCCGCCGGGCGACCGGTGACGACCTGCCGGCCATCGTGGCCATGCTCGCCGACGACCCCCTGGGCGCGACCCGCGAGAGCCCCGACGACCTCACCCCCTACCGCACCGCCTTCGCGCGCATCGACGCCGACCCCCACCAGCACCTCGTGGTCGCCGAACGGGCCGGCCGGACGATCGGCACACTGCAACTGACCGTCGTCCCCGGCCTCTCCCGGAAGGGCTCGACCCGCACCATCATCGAGGCCGTCCGGATCCACGCCGACGAACGCGGCACCGGTCTGGGCACCGACCTGATCCAGTGGGCCGTCGGCCGCTCCCGCGAACTCGACGCCGAACTGGTCCAGCTCACCTCCGACGTGACCCGCACCGACGCGCACCGCTTCTACGAGCGCCTCGGCTTCGTCCCCTCCCACGTCGGCTTCAAGCTCACACTCTGACCCCTCGAAATGCGAAAAGCCCCTGCCGGTATCCCCGGCAGGGGCTTCTCAGAAGAATTGTT
>NZ_BAAAKJ010000092.1:2239-8528 GCF_039527695.1 Kitasatospora putterlickiae | reverse complement strand
CGGCCCCGCCCGCCTCCCTGGTGGCCGCCGGGCCGGTGCCCGGGATCGTCAAACCGCTGCCCGCCGAGTGGTTCGTGCCGCGCGGCACCAACGCCGAGATGCGCTTCGACGCGCTGCGCGACGGCGCGGACGGCGGGCCGGTGGGGCGGATCGTCCCGGTGGAGCGGTTCTTCGTCCGCAACCACACCAGCACCCCGCTGATCGACGCCGCCGCCTGGCGGCTGAAGGTGTTCGGCAACGGCCTGCGCGGCGCGCCCACCGCCGACCGGCCGGTCGAGTTCTCGCTCGCGGACCTGCGCGCCCTGCCCGCCCACGCCACCACCGCGCTGATCGAGTGCGCCGGCAACGGCCGGAGCTTCTTCACCGCCCAGCAGCACCAGAGCGTGCCCGGCACCCCGTGGACGCTCGGCGGGATCGGCTCGGCGCGCTGGCGCGGGGTGCGGCTGGCGGAGGTGCTGCGGCGCGCCGGCCTGACGGCGGACGCGGTGGACGTGATGCCCGCCGGGCTGGACCCGGAGCCGGTCGCCGGCGGGGTGAGCCTGGGCCGGGTGCGCCGCCCGCTGCCGGTCGCCAAGGCGCTCGACGACGTGCTGCTCGCCTACGAGATGAACGGCGAGCCGCTGACCCCCGACCACGGCGCGCCGGTCCGGGTGGTGGTGCCGGGGTGGGTCGGGATCGCCTCCGTCAAGTGGGTCGGCACCATCGAGGTCGCGGACCGGCCGCTGTTCTCGCCGTGGAACACCGACACCTACCGCCTGTTCGGCCCGGACTACCCGCCGGGCGGCAGCGCCCCGCTCACCACCCAGGTGGTGAAGAGCGCCTTCGAGCTGGCCCGCGACGCCGTCCTCCCGGCCGGTCGCCGGCACCGGCTGCACGGGCGCTCGAGGTCGGGCGCGGCGCCGGTCCGCCGGGTCGAGGTGTCGGTCGACGGCGGCCGGCACTGGCGCCCCGCCGAGCTGCGCGACCAGCCGCGGTACGGCGACTGGACGCGCTGGAGCCTCGACTGGCGCCCGGAGCGGCCCGGCCCGTACGAGCTGCGGGCGCGGGCGACCGACCGCCGGGGGAGGACCCAGCCCGAGGCGACGGTGTTCAACCGCGAGGGCCACCTGTTCGACGCGGTGGTGGTCCACCCGGTGACGGCGGTCTGAGCGGGGCGCTCCCGCCCGTCCGCCGTCACCGGACGGTGGACGGGACCTCGTACGGGGCCGGGTAGGCGGTCTCGTACGGGGTCAGCACCAGCCGCACCACGTCCTCCAGCCGCCGCCGGGCGTCGCCGAGCGTGGTGCGGCCGGTCACCCAGGCCGTCAGCTCGCCCTGCCAGGCGTGGCCGACGATGTGCCGCACCAGGTCGCTCGCGGCGGCCGGCACCTCGTCGGCCATCACCGCCTGGAGCGCCGTGCTGTCGGCCCGGGCCATGCCCTGCAGGGACTCGCTGGCGAAGGGGTCGGTGGAGGCGGCGACGGCCACCCGGAGCCGGGCGAGCTCGGGCTGGCGCTGGTAGGCCCGCATGCCGCCGCGCACGAAGCGCACCACCCGGTCGGTGGCGCCCAGGCCGGCGCGCGGTCCGCGCAGCTCCGCCACCAGGTCGGCGAGCAGCAGCCGATGCCATTCGGCGATCGCCGCCGCCAGCAGGTGGTCCTTGGAGGAGAAGTAGCGGTACGCCGTCCCCAGGGCGACTCCGGACCGCTCGCAGACCTGTTTCATCTGCAGCCGTTCGACGCCGATCTCGTTCACCAGGGCGAGCGCGGCCGCGATCAGGCTTTCGCGGCGTTCGAGCTGACGCGGAGACATGGCCTCCACCGGTCGTGGTGACAGGTCAACCTTGGTCACCCGCACCATGATACGGGCCGGGGCCGCTCAGGAATATGACGCCGACCGGCCGCCCGCCGTTCGTCCCCCGGCCACCGGGTGGTGGCGGGGTCCCGCGGCGGCCGCCCGGCCGTCCGGCGCGGCCGGGCTTCAGCGCCGCGCGACCGTGTGTTCGCGGATCAGCGCCTCCTGGACGGCGGAGGCCACCAGCCGGCCGCCGCGGTCGTAGAACTCGCCCAGCGCCAGCCCGCGCCCGTCCGAGGAGGACGGGCTGCGCTGCGCGAACAGCAGCCACTCGTCCGCCCGGAACGGCCGGTGGAACCACATCGCGTGGTCCAGCGAGGCCATCAGGAGCCGGGGCGCCTCGGTGCGCTGGAAGAAGTTCGGCTGGACGTGCAGCCCGGCCGTCGAGGCGAGCGTGAGGTCCGAGAGGTAGGTGAGCGCGCAGACGTGCAGCAGCGGCTCGTCGGCGGGCAGCGGGGAGCCGGTGCGCAGCCAGACGAACTGCTGCGGCATGCCGGGCACGGACGGCGGCACGCCCGGCGCGTCCGGCGGGACGAACCGCAGCTCCAGGTCGCCGAAGCCGGTGTCGGCCAGCGCGGCGCGGGCCGCCTCGTCCCAGAGCGAGAAGACGTCCGGGAGCTCTTCGGGGCCGGGCAGCGGAGGCCCCTCGCGGTACCGGTCGGTTGCGGGCTCGGGGCGCTTGAAGGAGGCGGAGAGGCTGAAGACGGCCTCGCCCCGCTGGACCGCCGTCACCTGCCGGGTGGCGTACGAGGTGCCCTGGCGGACCCGGTCGACCCGGTACTCGATGGGCCGGTTCGGGTCGCCCGGCGTCAGGAAGTAGCCGTGCAGCGAGTGCACCGAGCGGTCGGCGCCGATCGTCCGCCCGGCCGCCGCCAGCGCCTGCGCGGCGACGTGCCCGCCGAACGCGCGCATCGGCGCACCGGCGTGGCAGTGGCCGCGGAACGTGTTCTCGTCGAGGTGCTCGATCCGCAGCAGCTCGGCGAACGGGCCGACCGTGCCGGTGGCCCGCCTGTCCTGTTCGGTCAGCTCTGTCACAGGCCCAATACTGGCAGACCCGGGCCGCGCGCCGGTGTGACCCGGGTAACCCGGGCGGGCGAACATGCTTGCTAGAACCTGTTCCACATTTCGAAGGCCGAGGGGCGGCGGGGACGTGCGCCGAGGGTCATTGTCAGTGCCCTGACCTAACGTGCTCGGCATGTCGCAATCCGCACACGCGTACGCCTATCTGCGTCCGTCCGCCGTCCTCGACGGGGAGGCCGGCCGGCGCCTCGCCCTGGAGACCTCGGGTGGCACCACCCCGCTCGGGGCGGCCGCCCACCCGCGGTTCTTCGCGGGCTTCCTGGCCGAGCCCGCGCCGGCCGCCGCCGCGCTGCTCGCCGTCGCCGACGTCGCCGCCGCCCGCTACTACCAGCCCCAGCTGCGCGCCTCGCTCGACCCGGTGGTCACCGCCAACGGCGACCGGCTCCGCTTCGAGTCCTTCTCCGGCTGCTGCGGCGTCTACGCCCGCCTCGACGTGCTCGCCGCCGGCCTGGACGGCGACGAGATCGGCCACGGCACCACCAACGTCGACGTCAACAACCCGCTGCGGGAGGCGCTCACCCGGATCGGCCCCGCCGAGCCGCTGCACCTCGCCGTCGGCCCGGACGCCCTGGAGGTCACCACCTTCGACGGGCCGGTCGTCGAGAAGAAGGTCCCGCTGCCCGAGCGCTGGCTGCGCGGCTTCGCCGAGACCCAGGTCACCGCGGCCGGCTTCGACCTGCGGGCCGAGCTGCCGGGCCCCGAGGCGGTCCGCTTCCTGCGCTCGCTGCCGCGCGGCGGCGGCCGGGCCGGGGCCCGGGTCGCCCAGTGGGTCGTCCCGGCCGGGCGGACCCTGCGGCCCACCACCCGGCCGGTGCCCGGCGCGGTCTGCCTGCCCGGGCCCGAGCGGCTGGCCGCCCTGCAGCGGGTGCTGCGGCACGCCCGGGCGCTGCGGGTCTACGGCCCGCCGGTCGCCGGAAGCGGCCCGGCGGCCTCCGCCTGGGAGGTCGAGCTGCCGGGCATGCGGCTGACCCTCACCCTCTCGCCGGACGCCTCCCGGGGCTTCAGCGGCGAGGGCGGGGTGCTCGGCGCGCTCGCCACCGTCGCCGCCGAGCAGGACGCCGACCTGGTCGCGGCGCTGCTCGCCTGGGAGCCGCGGGTCGAGATCGCCGAGCTCGCCGAGCAGTCCGGGCTCACCGCGGCCCGGGTGCGGGCCGCGCTCACCCGGCTCGGCACCGCCGGGCAGATCGGCTACGACGTCGCCGAGGCCGCGTACTTCCACCGGCAGCTCCCGTACGACGCGCGGCGCGCGGAGGCGGCCAACCCGCGCCTGAAGGCCGCCCGCGCGCTGGTCGCGGCCGGTGCGGTGCGGCTGGAGGAGGGCGGTGCGACGGCCGTCGTCACGGTGGACGACCATGTCCAGCGGGTGCGCGCGGACGCGGCCGGCGCGGTCGGCTGCACCTGCCTGTGGTGGGCGAAGTACCGGGGCGGGCGCGGGCCGTGCAAGCACGTGCTGGCGGTCGGCATGGTCCGCGAGGCGCGGACACAGGACGGGACGGTCGGCGGAGTGCGGGAGGAGACGGCGCGATGAGCACGGAGACCGTGAACACCACGGAGACGGCCGCGGCCACGACGGACGCGGTGGAGGCCCTGCTGGAGGCGGTCCGCGAGGGCCGGACCGGGCAGGTGCCGGGCCTGCTCGCCGCCCTCGGGCCGGCCGAGCGGCGCTCCTGCGTCCCCCTCCTCAAGGACCTGCGCCGGACCACCCGCGGCGACTGGTCCAGGGAGGCCAACCAGCGGATGGGCGCGCTGCTGGTGGCCGGCGCGGGCTGCCACCTCGGCGCGGCCGGCGCCGCCACCTGGATCGGCGCCCGGGACTTCAGCGGCCGCACCTGGGCCCGCCACCCGGCCCTCGCCGACGTCGTCGAGTCGCAGCCGGTCGAGTGGCAGATCGACGTGGTCGGCCGGCTCGCCGCCAAGCGCGGCAGCGGCTGGAGCTGGGACCTCTACCCGCTGATCGAGCGGGTGGTGCGGCGCACCGGCTGCGCGGTGCCGGCCTCCGACGACTTCACCGCCGAGTGGCTGCGTTCGGCGGCCGGCGCGGAGAACGGCCCGCGCGGCATCAGCACCACCCTGCTGGAACGGCTGCGGACGGACACCTTCACCCCGGTCCTGCTGCCCCGGGTGTTCGAACTCGACGACGCCGCGTGGCCACTGGACCGCGCCTACTCCACCCGTTCGGGTGACAACTGGCCGGACGCGATCGTCGGACTCGCCGAGTCCGGGCACTTCGGGCGCGAGGAGCTGATCGACCTCTGCCTGGGCCGCCTGGTGCGCGGCGGCAAGCTCGCCGACCAGCGCGCGTTCCTCGCCGTGCTGAACGCGTTCGCGCCCGCCCCGCGGGAGTACGCGGCCCGGGTCCGCGACCTGCTGGCGCTGCTCGACGGGCCCTCGGTGCTGGCCGGCCACGCCCAGCAGGTGCTCGCGGGCCTGGACGAGGCCGGGCTCATCGAGCCGGAGGTGGCCGGCGAGGCCTCGGCGGTGGTGCTGTTCCGCGGTGAGAAGAAGCTGGTGCGGGCCCAGCTGGCCTGGCTGGAGCAGGCCGCGAAGCGCTCGCCCGAGCGGGCCGGACCGGTGGTGCTGGCCGCCGCCGAGGCCTTCGGGCACCCCGACAGCGGCATCCAGGAACGGGCGCTGAACGTGGTCGCGCGCCGGCTCAAGGCGGCCGGCGAGGCCGTGCTGCCGCAGCTGCTGCTCGCCGCCGAGGCGCTCAACCCCGCCCACCACGCCCGGGCGGGCGAGCTGTTCGGCGCGCCCGTCGCCGGCTCGGGGGACGACGACACCGCCTGGTCCGAACTGCTGCCGCCCGTCCCGGTGCCCCTCCCGCTCGGCGCACCGCCGGCCACCCCGACCGAGGTCGCCGAGGAACTGGCCGTGCTGATGGCCGCCGAGCAGCCGGACGTCGCCGTCTTCGAGCGCGTCCTGGACGGCCTGGTCCGGCACGCCCACCGCGACCGGGCGGCGCTCGCCCGGGCGCTGGAGCCGGTGCTGCGGGTGAACCAGTGGCAGGACATCGGCCACTGGCGGGACTGCCGTCCCCGTGACGTGCTGTTCCTCGCCGCGGTGGTCGCCGGTCAGACGGAGCCGCACCGGGCCGGCGGCCTCTTCCGCAAGGCCCGCGACCCGCTGATCGGCAGCCACGTCACCGAGTACGGCAAGGTGCTGGCCGCCCGGATCTCCGAGGCCGCCGAGCGGGTCTCCACCGACCGCCCGCCGTACCTGCTCGCCACGCCGACCGACGCCACCGGCTCGATCACCGCGACCGCGCTGGTCGAGCGGCTCGCCGGGTACGAGGCCGCCGGCGTCACGGCCGGGCCGGCCGACCTGGGCGCCGCGCTGCTGAGGGTCGCCCCGACGGCCGACCCGGGGGTGCGGGCGG
>NZ_BAAAKJ010000092.1:0-2232 GCF_039527695.1 Kitasatospora putterlickiae | reverse complement strand
CCGACCGGCTGACCTCGGCGGCCGGACGGTGGGCGGCCGGCTGGCTGCGCGAGGGCGGCCTGCCGGACCAGCCCTCCGAGCGGGTGCTCTTCGCGCCCGGCTCCGGCTCCTCGCGCGATCACCGCTACGTCGACCGCTGGTGGGAGGACGTCAAGCGGATCGCGGTCACCCAGCCGGGCACCGCCGGGCCGGCCGGCCCGGGGCGCGAGCGGCTCGCCGCCGAGTTCCGGGTGCTCCTGGAGCGCACCGAGCCGAGCGCGGCCCGGGCCCACCGGGTGAGCGAGTGGCTCTGGAAGCCCACCGCGCACTGGGCCGCGATGCTGCCGCACCACCGCGAGGAACTGGCCGCCCGCTGGCTCGACCTGCTCGCCGGCTGCGCCGACCGCGAGCAGCGCGACACCGGCCCGCTGCTGGTCGTGCTCGCCGAGGCCGGCGGCCCCGCCGGGCTCGCCCTCCACCTCGCCCTCGCCTACGGCCTGGGCGCCCGCTACGCCGAGGACCGCGCCGCCGCCGTCGACGCCCTGCTGGTGCTCGCCGCCCGCGGCGACCTCGACGGCGCCCTGCTCGGCCGCGAACTGGGCGAACTGGTGACACTCGGCACGGTCAAGCCCAACCGCCTCGCCCAGTCCCTCACCGCCGCCGCCGACACCGGCGCCCACGCCACCGTCTGGTCCGTCCTGGCCGCCGCCCTGCCCTCCCTCCTCACCGGCGAGCCCCCGCGCGGCACCGCCGACCTCCTCTCCCTCGCCACCACCACCGCCCGCCGCACCACCGCCCGCACGCCCATCCCCGAGGTCACCGCCCTCGCCGCCCGCCCCGGCACCAGCCGCCTGCTGAAGGAGGCCCGCACCCTGCGCGACCTCCTCGCCACCGCCTGACCCCGCCCGGCCGGCGGCGNACCCCGGCTCTGTTCGCCGGGGTGGGATCCCGTCGTGTGAGGGCCGCCCCGGCTTCGCCCGGCGGCGGGAGCGGAGCGGCGGTCGTGGCCGGCGCGTGTGGGGGCCGGCGGGTGTCGTGGCCGGGGGTCGTGGCCGCTGGACGGGCCGTCCCCGGCCGCGCCTGCCCTCCAGAGGGGGTCCCGTCGTGCGTGGACCGGTACGGGGTCGGCCGTCCGGGGGGTGCGTGTCCGTGGTGCGGGTCTCCCGCGCTCGGTGTCGTCGCGCGTGGGGGCGCCGTCCTGCGGTCGTCGGGGTGATGCCGGGGGCGGGGCGTGGCGGTGGGGTTTGAGAACGGTCGTTCTTGACCGGTCGTTCTTTAACTCGTAGAGTCCTCGGCATGGGAAGACCACGCGCCTTCGACGAGGAACAGGCTGTGCGGGCGGCGGCGGAGTTGTTCGCCGCGCGCGGGTACGAGGGGACCTCGGTGGACGATCTCGTCACCGGGCTCGGAGTGCACCGGGGGAGCCTCTACAAGGTGTTCGGGAGCAAGCGGGGGCTGTACCTCGCCGCGCTGCGGCGACACCTCGACGAGGAGGTGCTGCCGCTCGCGGCGGCGCTGCGGGAGGCCGACGGGCTGGGCGCGTTGCTGGCGCAGGCGGTCGCCGGGTTCGACGGGGGCCCGGCCGCCGGGTTGTTGCTGTCGGCCGCCGTGGAGCGGGCCGGGAGCGATCCGGAGGTCGGCGCGCTGGTGGGGGAGGGGCTGGCCGCGCTGGACGGCGCGGTCGAACGCGTCGGCGGCGGCGGGGCCGGAACCGCCGGCGTGCTCGCCGCGACCGTCCTCGGCCTGCGGCTGCGCGCCCGCGCCGGGGCCGACGGGCCGTCCGCCGACGCCGTGCTGGCCTTCGCCGAACGCGTCGGCTGACCCCCGATCACCATCGATCATCCATCAGTGGGAGGAAACAGTTCCATGGCCCGAGTCAGCATCACCGACCGCACCCTCGTCGTCGAGATCGAGGGCCTCGACCGGCTCTGGGCGGTCCGCAGCCGGATCGAGATCCCGCTCGACAACGTCCGGGGTGCGACCGTCGACCCCGGGATCCTCCGGGAGCCCAAGGGGATCAAGGTCGGCGGCACGCACTTCCCCGGGGTGATCACCGCCGGCACCTTCCGTTCCGGCGGCGAGTGGATCTTCTGGGACGTGCGGAACCCGGCCAAGGCCGTGGTGATCGAGCTCGCCGACGAGCGCTACAGCCGGCTGATCGTGGAGGTCGACGACCCGCGCGCCACCGTCGACCTCGTCGAGCACGCCAAGCGGCCCGCCGTCTGACGGCTCGCCCGCCCGCCGGGCGGGGCG
>NZ_BAAAKJ010000091.1:8104-13347 GCF_039527695.1 Kitasatospora putterlickiae | reverse complement strand
GACCGGCCGGCGAAGGTCTGGTCGAACCACTGCCCGCTGCCCTCCGCCAGCTCGACCGGCCGGCCCAGCAGCGGGGTCGGCGGCCTGGCCGGGGCGGCGACCGGCCGGTCCGGCGGGACCAGCCAGCAGCGGCGGTTCTGGAACGGGTAGGTCGGCAGCTCCACCGGCCGGGCGCGGTGGCCCTCGAAGGCGGGGGCCCAGCGCACCGCCACCCCGGCGGTGTGCAGCGTGCCGACGGCGGCCAGCAGGGCGTGGACGGCACCGCCGTCCGGGGTGTCCGCCGGGTGCTCCGGCTGGGCGCCGACCAGCAGCAGCGGCCGGCCGGGCGTCGTGCCGAAGGCGGCGAGGCCGCGGCGCAGCAGCGCGGTCATCGCGGCGTCCGGGCCCAGCTCCAGGAACCGGGTGACGCCCTCGGCCCGCAGCCGGCGCCCGGCGTCGAGCAGGCGGGTGGGGCGGCGGGCGTGGTCGGCCCAGTACGCCTCGTCGCGCAGCCGCTCGACGGTGAGGACCTCGCCGGTCAGGCCGGAGACCAGGGGGACCGACGGCTCCCGCACGTCCAGCGCGGCGACGACCCGGGAGAGCCGGGCGGCGGCCTCGGCGGAGGGGGCGCCGACCAGCGGCAGGGTACGGGCGGAGGACGGCGTTCCGGTGGCCCGGCCACGGGCGCGCCAGCGTTCGGCGAGCGCCGCCAGCCGCTCCGGCGCGCCGCTCACGACGGTGCCGCCGGGCTCGTCCAGCGCGGTGACCGTCAGCGGGCCGTCCGGGCCGTCCGGGCCGGCGAGGTCCGGGTCCGCCGCCAGCTCGGCCTCGCCGGCCTGCAGCCACAGCGAGCCGTGCGCGTCGGTCTCCGCGACGGGCAGGGCGAGGGCCAGCGCGCAGGCGTCCGGCAGGGAGAGCGCCCCGGCCGCGTGGGCGGCGGCGACCTCGCCGACGCCGAGCCCGGTCAGGTACTCCGGCTCGACGCCGAAGTCCGCCACCGTGCGGTGCAGGGCGACCGTCAGCGCGAAGTGGCCCGCCCGGGCGAGCCGGGGCGAGGCGAACCGCCGCTCCGGGTCGGCCAGTTGCTCCCGCAGCGGCCGGGGGTCGGCGGCCTCGCCGGTCTCGGTCAGCGCGCGGTCCAGCTCGGCGCAGACCTCGGTCAGGGCCGCGTCGAACGGGGCGAAGGCGGCGGCCAACTCCTCGCTCGCGCCGGGGTGTTCCAGGCCGGAGTCGGCGAACACCAGGGCCGTCCGGCCGCTGCCTGCGGCGGTTCCGCGGTGCACCGAGACACCGGCCGGCAGCGCTCCCGCCGCGGTGTCGGCGGCGAGCGCGTCCAGCCCGGCGAGCAGGCCGTCGCGGTCCGGGGCGAGCACCACGGCGCGGTGCCGGAAGGCCGAGCGGCTGGTCGCCAGGGCGACCGCGGTGTCCCGGGGGTCCGTCCCGGCGCAGGCCGCGCGGACCCGGGCCGCCTGCTCGCGCAGCGCGGCCGCGGTCCGGGCCGAGAGGGTCCACGCGATCGGGCGGGCGGCGGGGGCGGTCTCCTCGGCCTCGGCCGGCTCGTCGAGCGGCGGCTCCTCCAGCACGAGGTGGGCGTTGGTGCCGCTGAGGGTCAGGCAGGTGACGCCCGCCCGGCGCACCCGCTCGCCGCGCGGCCAGGGCCGCTCCTCGGTGGCCAGCCGCACCGTGCCGGCCGACCAGTCGGCGTGCGGGGTGGGCCGCTCGACGTGGATCGTGCGGGGCAGCCGCTGGTGGCGCAGCGCCATGATGATCTTCACGATGCCGGCCACGCCGCCCACGCTCTGGGTGTGGCCGATGTTGGACTTCACCGAGCCCAGCAGCACCGGGTTCTCGGCGGAGTGCGCCCGGCCGTACGTGGCGATGACCGACTGGGCCTCCACGCCGTCGCCGAGCACCGCGCCCACGCCGTGGCCCTCCACCACGTCGACGCTGTCCGCGCCGACCCGGCCGTCGGCCAGGGCCTGCCGGATGACCTGCTCCTGCGCCTGCCCGCGCGGCGCGTTCATGCCGTTGGTGGTGCCGTCCTGGTTGATCGCGCTGCCGCGGATCACCGCCAGCACCGGGTGGCCGTTGCGGCGGGCGTCCGACAGGCGCTCCAGCAGCAGCATGCCGGCGCCCTCGGCGAGGCTGACGCCGTCGGAGGAGGACGAGAACGACTGCGAGCGGCCGCTGGGACCGGTGGTGCCCTTGCGCTGGAACTCCAGCAGCGTGCCGGGCAGCGACATCACGTGCGCCCCGCCGGCCAGGGCGAGGCCCGCCTCGCCGTTGCGCAGCGCCTTGACGGCCAGGTGCACCGCCACCAGGGACGAGGTGCACTGGGTGTCCACCGCCAGCGCGCCGCCGACCAGGCCCATCAGGTACGACACCCGGCCGGCCGCGGCGCCGCTGGAACTGCCGAAGCCGATGTAGTCCTTCAGCTCCTCGGGCGGCGGCCCGCCCAGCAGCAGCGGGTAGCCGCCGAACTGCAGGCCGGCGTAGACCGCGGTCCGGCTCTCCTTGGCGGACAGGGGGTCGATGCCGGCCCGCTCGAACGCCTCCCAGCAGGTCAGCAGCAGCAGCCGCTGCTGGGGGTCCAGGGCGCGCGCCTCGGCGTCGTCCATCCCGAAGAACTCCGGGTCGAACTGGTCGGCGTCGGTCAGGAACCCGCCGCGCAGGTGCGGCATCGCCCCGGCGAGCTGCCAGCCCCGGTCGGTCGGCAGCGGGGAGACGACGTCCGCGCCCGCCTCCATCAGCTCCCAGAGGTCCTCGGGGGAGCGCACCCCGCCGGGGAACCGGCAGCCGAGACCGACGATCGCGATCGGCTCGCGGTTTCTGGCCTCCTCGGTCGCCAGCCGGCCGCGCAGCTGCTGCAGCTCGGCGGTGGCCCTTCGGAGGTACTTCTGCAGCTTCTCTTCGTCCGCCATCTCGCTCCCGGCTCCTCTGGGGAAGGACGTGCCGGGCCGCCGGCCGTGCGCTCACCCGGTGGGTGGGCACGGCCGGCGACCCGGCCGGTCGATCGTTCGGTGGTCCCGTCGGCTACTCGGCGGCGGCCGGGGGCGTCACGTGGCAGTCCTGGATGTCGTAGAGCTTCCACTCGCCCTCGACCTCGACGAAGGCGTCCAGGCGGAAGTGGGTCGCGTCGATGACGGTGTACGCGTCCTTGGAGCGGGTGCGCACGCCGACCTCGCCGATCACGTGGTCGCCGACGAACTCCAGGTGGCCGTCCTGCCAGCCCTCGGAGTAGGAGACGCCCATGGTGCCCATCGAGTCGACGTAGTACGACTCGAACTGCTGGTTCGGGGCGCTCCAACCGATGATCCACTTGCCCTCAAGCTTCGGCGAGCCGTCGGGGTAGGTCGCCTGGAGGTCCATCTGGTAGTAGTGACCGCCCATGATCGGCCGGGTCACCGCCTCCATGCGCACGCCGGTGTCGAAGTGCGTGACCATGGTGCCGAGCAGGAAGTCGAGCTGGTGGAGCTGCTCCGGCGGGTCGTTGTTCTCCTTGACCGGGCGGGCCGTGGGGCGGTGGTTGTCGAGGTAGTCGTTGAGCTTGTCGTCCGCCTCGGTGGGCGCCGGCTGCGCCGCCGCGTCGGTGGTGGTGTCGGTCATGGGGGCTCCCAATCGGTCGGTGGTGGTGGGTGGTCGGTCAGGCGGCGGCAGCGGCGGCGAGCTTGTCGATCATCGCGGCGATGCTGCGGACGTTCTTGAGGTTCCTGGCGTTGATCTCCCGGGACGGCACCTTCACGCCCAGCTCGGTCCGGACGTAGGTGAGCAGGACCGCCGTGTGCAGGGAGTTGAGCACGCCCAGTTCGAGCAGCGGGGTGTTCTCGTCCAGCTCCCCGTGGGGGTCGCCGTCGAGGAAGCGCTCGCGCAGGAAGGCGGTGATCTTCTCCGCCGTCCCGCCCGCGGCGGCCTCCGCGCGGTCGTCGAGGCTCTCGCTCGGGGTCATGGTCAGTCCTTCCGGTCGGGCGGCTGGAGCCCGCTGGCGAGCGCGCCGCGGTCGATCTTTCCGTTGCGGGTGCGCGGCAACTCTTCGGTCAGGCGCAGCTCGTCGGCGAGCATGTAGCGCGGCAGGCGCTGCGCGCAGTGCCGGCGCAGTTCCAGGAGCCCGGGCCGGCGCTCGGGCCCCGGGACGACGAAGGCGGCCAGTCGGGCCTCCATGCCGCTGCCGACGACCAGCGCGGCGGCCTCGACGACGTCCGGGTGGGCGGTGAGGGCGGCCTCGATCTCGCCCAGCTCGATCCGGTGGCCGCGCACCTTCACCATGTGGTCGCGCCGGCCCACGTAGTCGAAGGAGCCGTCGGGCAGCACCGTGACCAGGTCGCCGGTGGGGTAGGGCCCCTGGTGGGCGGGGCGGCCCCAGTAGCCGAGCATCACGGTCGGGCCCTCGACGTACAGTTCGCCCTGCTCGCCGGGGCCGGCGGTGCCGCCGTCGTCCCGGCGGGCCCAGGCCCGGTCGCCGGAGCAGGCGGCGCCGATCGGGACCGGGCGGTCGCGCCGCAGGTCCTCCGGTCCGACCTCGCGGTAGGTGCACACATTGGTCTCGGTCGGCCCGTACAGGTTGAGCAGCCGGGCGCCGCTCCAGCCGGCCAGCGCCTGCACGTGCGGGATCGGGAACGGCTCGCCGGCGAACAGCACCGCGCGCAGCGCCGCCGGGGCGGGCGCGTCGAGCAGTCCGCCCTCACGCGTCATGAGGATCAGCGCGGACGGCACCGAGTACCACACCGAGATCTCGTGCCGGTGCAGGAACTCCACCAACTGCTCAGGGGCGTAAGCGAGTTCGCTGGGCACCAGGTGGACGGCCGCGCCCACCGAGAAGGCCGCGTACAGGTCGAGCACGGACAGGTCGAAGTTGAACGGCGCGTGGTTGGAGAAGCGGTCCTCCGGACCGGCGGCGAGCGTGTCGACCGCCCACTCCACGAAGGCGAGCGCGTTGCGGTGGCTGATGCACACGCCCTTGGGCGCGCCGGTCGAACCCGAGGTGTAGAGGATGTAGGCGAGGTCGTCCGGACCCGCCGGCGTGTTGACCGGCGCCACGGCGCCCGCTCCGGCCGGCTCCGCCGCCAGGTCCTGGCAGGCGATGGCGGCGGGCAGCGGGGCGGCCAGCTCCTCGACCCGCTCGGCGGTGGTCAGCACGGCGGCCGCGGCGCAGTCCTCGGCCAGCGCGGCGACCCGCTCCAGCGGGGCCGAGCCGTCGGCCGGGACGTAGGCGGCGCCCAGGCGCAGCACCGCCTGCGTCGCCACCACGACGTCCGCCGACTTCTCCG
>NZ_BAAAKJ010000091.1:7765-8035 GCF_039527695.1 Kitasatospora putterlickiae | reverse complement strand
AGTTCGGCCGAGCGCGGCACCGCCACCGCGACCAGGTCCTCCGGTCCCACGCCGCGGGCCCGCAGCCGGTGCGCGAGCGCGTCGGCGCCGCCGTCCAGCTCCCGGTAGGTGAGCGCGGTGTCCCCGCTCACCACCGCGGCGCGCTCGGGGTGCTTCGTCGCGGAGTCGATCACCAGTTGATGGAGTGTCATAGTCCCAACTGCTTCGCGATGAGCTCCCGCTGGATCTCGGTGGTGCCCGAGAACAGGGTGCTGGGGACGGTGTCGCGCA
>NZ_BAAAKJ010000091.1:0-7694 GCF_039527695.1 Kitasatospora putterlickiae | reverse complement strand
GCCGATCGTCTCCAGCGTGGTGGCCAGCCAGGAGATGTCGGCCGCGCGGGCCAGGTAGCCGAGGCCGCCGTGGATCTGCAGCGCGTCCAGGGAGTTGGCCACCGCGGCCTCGGAGACCGCGACCTTCGAACGGGCGACCGCGCTCACGTCGTCCTCGTCCTGGTCGAGCAGCCAGCAGGCCCGGTACAGCAGCAGCCTGGCCGCCTCCAGCCGCTGGTCCATGGAGGCGATCTTGTGGGACACCGCCTGGAACCGCCCGATCGGCTGCCCGAACTGCCGCCGCTCGCCCGCGAACCTCACGCAGTCCGTGAGCTGACGCTCCATCAGGCCGAGGTAGATGCCGAACAGGCAGGCCCGCTCCCAGGCCATCGAGTGCTGGAAGATCGCCGCGCCCTGCCCCTCCTCACCCAGCAGGTAGCGGGCCGGCACGTGGCAGTCGTCGAACCGCACCCGGCCCGCCGGACAGCCGGCCAGGCCCATCTTCGGCAGCGGCTCGCCCAGCGTGATCCCGGGCAGGCCGGCCGGCACCGCGAAGGCCGACTGGCCGAGGAAGCCGGCCTTCGGGTCGGTGACCGCGTAGGTGACGACTAGGTCCGCGATCGGGGCGTTGCTCGCCCAGGACTTCTCGCCGTTCAGCAGGTAGCCGTCGCCGGTGGGCTCCGCCGTCACCCCGATGTTGCCGATGTCCGAGCCGGCCCCGGCCTCGGTCATCGCGTTCGAGGCGATCAGCTCGCCGCTCGCCAGCCCCCTGAGCAACTCGTCCCGGACCTCGTCGGAGGCGAAGTCCCGGACCGGGACGGCGCAGGCCAGCAGGTGCGCGGCGACCGCGAAGGCCAGACCGGTGTCCGGGCAGGCCCGGCCGAAGGCCTCCAGGGCCAGCGCGGTGTCCAGGGCGCCGAGCGCGCCACCGCCCGTCTCGGCGGGCAGGCTCAGACCGGTCAGTCCGAGCTTGCCGGCGGCCCTGAAGTCCGCCCGGGTCTGCTCCGGATCGCCGGACGGCCGCCGCCCGTCCCAGTGGGCACCCACGTCCTGGAGGATGCGGGCGCAGCGCTCGCGCTGCGCCGTGGAGAGTCCAAAGTCCATAGCGATTTCGTGCCCTGTCGTCAGGAGTTGGTTCGGTGCTCCCGGAACGGGAACCGGTCGGTGGCGACCGGCGTGGTCCCCGCGGCGAGCCCCGCGGGAGACCGGTCGAAGAGCGCAGGAGGGCAGCCGCGCACCGCCGCGTTCGCGCTGCCCGCCGCCCTGGCCGGGACCACGCTAATCAGGCCCCCGGAGGGGTGTCACCCCCTAGAAACCGACCCGGACTCCGGCGCCGCCGCCGCACCGCGGCGGCCCGTCTAAGGGTCTCCCCTTACCGCCGCCCGCCCCCCTGACCTCGCGGTTCTAGGGGTTCCGGGGGAGGGGCCTTCGCCCCAGGATGGTGCGACGACGCGTGGTGGAACCCGTACGGGTGGACGGCCCGGGAGCGAGCGCGGCCCCCGCCCCGGACGCGGCCAGGCGACCCGGCCCACCGGGAGCCGGCGGACCGCACGGCGGTGCTGCCCCGCCTTCCCCCGGCGTCAACGGGAACCGACTCGACCCAGAACCGCCGTCAAGTGCTGAGGAGTGGCCGGCATGCAACTGGGGACCGACACACACGCTTTCCTCGACGGGAGGCCGGCGGGGCAACAGCCCGACTGGCACGACCGGGAGCGGCTGCGGCACGTGCGCGAGGAGCTCGCGACGACCCCGGGGCTGGTGTCGCCCGCCGACACCGCCGGGTTCCGCGAGCTGCTCGCCGAGGTGGCGGCCGGGCGCGCCCACGTCGTCCAGGCCGGTGACTGCGCCGAGGACCCGGCGGAGTCGACCGCCGACTACGTGGCCCGCAAGATCGGCCTGCTCGACGTGCTGGCCGGCACCATGCGGATGCGCACCGACAAGCCCGTGGTACGGGTCGGCCGGATCGCCGGGCAGTACACCAAACCGCGCTCGCAGCCGACCGAGACCGTCGCCGGCGTCGAACTGCCCGTCTACCGCGGCCACATGGTCAACGGCCCGGAGCCCGACCCGGCCCTGCGCCGGGCCGACCCGGAGCGGATGCTCGACTGCCACCGGTCCGCCACCCGGGTCCTGGACCACCTGGGCTGGCTGCGCCCCGACCGCGACTGGCGGAGCGCGCCGTACGTGTGGACCAGCCACGAGGCGCTGCTGCTGGACTGGGAGGTGCCGCTGCTGCGCCGCGACGACCAGGGCCGGCTGCACCTCTCCTCCACGCACTGGCCGTGGATCGGCAACCGCACCAACCGGATCGACGGCGCCCACGTCGCGCTGCTCGCCGCCGTGACCAACCCGGTGGCCTGCAAGGTGGGACCGGAGATGACGGTGGACGAGCTGGTCGCGCTCTGCGCGGCGCTCGACCCCGGCCGGGAGCCCGGCCGGCTCACCCTGATCTCCCGGATGGGCGCCCAGGCCGTGGCCGAGCGGCTGCCGGAGCTGGTCCGGGCGGTGCGCGCCGCCGGGCACCCCGTCATCTGGCTCTGCGATCCCATGCACGGCAACACCGTCCGCACCGCCGAGGGGCTCAAGACCCGCTACGTGGAGTCGGTGCTCTGGGAGGTCGAGCAGTTCCAGAGCGCGGTGGCGGCGGCCAACGGCGTCCCCGGCGGCCTGCACCTGGAGGTCACCGCGGACGCGGTCACCGAGTGCGTGGCGGACGCGTCGCTCGCCCACCAGGTCGGCGAGAAGTACACCAGCCTGTGCGACCCCCGACTGAACCCCGCCCAGTCCGCCGCCGTGGTCGCGGCCTGGCGCTCCTAGCCCGAGAGCCGCCGGCCGCCCCCGGGAACCCGGAAGGGGCCCACGCGGACCCAGAAGAGGAAGCAGGACCATGCCAGGGATACCCCCCATCACGCCGTACCCCATGCCGACGCGGGACGACCTGCCCGGGAACACCGTCGGATGGTCCGTCGACCCCGACCGGGCCGTACTGCTCATCCACGACATGCAGCGGTTCTTCCTGGCGGCGTTCCCGGCCGGCAGCCCGCGCACCGAACTGGTCGCCAACGCCGCCGGGCTGCGCGAGCGGTGCGCGGGGCACGGCATGCCGGTGGCCTACACCGCGCAGCCGGGCTCGATGACCCGGCAGGAGCGCGGTCTGCTGAACGACTTCTGGGGCCCCGGCATGACCCGGGAGGCGGCCGACCGCGAGGTGGACCCCCGGGTGGCGCCCGCGGCCGGCGACTGGCACCTGACCAAGTGGCGCTACAGCGCGTTCTTCCGCACCGACCTGCTGGAGCGGATGCGCGCCGAGGGCCGCGACCAGCTGGTCCTGTGCGGGGTCTACGCCCACGTCGGCGTGCTGACCACCGCCATCGAGGCCTACTCGCACGACATCCAGACCTTCCTGGTCGCCGACGCGGTGGCCGACTTCGACGCCGCCCACCACCGGATGGCCCTGGAGTACGCGGCCGGGCGCTGCGCCATGGTGGTCACCACGGCGGAGGTCCTGGGCGCCCTCGACGGCGCCGGCCGCGAGCCGGCCGTCGCGACGGGAGGCCGGGCGTGACCACCGGCCCCGCGAGAGAGCTGATCGAGCGGCTGCTCGCCGACCAGCCGCCGCCCTTCGCCCTGGTCCACCGCCCCGAGTCGACCGGCCCGGACCGGCTCGACCTGTTCACCGGCCCGGTCGCCGGCTACGACACCCTGGCCGGGCTGCCCGTCCCGGACGGCCCGCCGCCGGCCGGCCGGGCGGCCCACCAGGTGCTCGCGCTGATCCCCTACCGGCAGGTCGCCGAACGCGGCTACGAGTGCACCGACGACGGCACCCCGCTGCTCGCCATGACGGTGCGCGAGCACGCCGTGCTGCCGGTCGCCGAGGTCGTCCAGGCCATCCCCGACGTCCCGCTGCGGCTCGCCGGCGGGCACTTCGACGTCGGCGACGACGAGTACGCGCGGATCGTGCGCACCGTCATCGACACCGAGATCGGCACCGGCGCGGGCGCCAACTTCGTGATCCGGCGGTCCTTCGTGGTCGACATCACCGACTACACCCCGGCCGCCGCGCTCGTCGTCTTCCGCCGCCTGCTGCAGCGCGAGACCGGCGCCTACTGGACCTTCGTCGTGCACACCGGCGAGCGCACCCTGGTCGGCGCCACGCCCGAACGGCAGATCAGCGTGCACGAGGGCGTCGCCGTGATGAACCCCATCAGCGGCACCTACCGGTACCCCCTCTCCGGGCCCACCGCGGACGGCGTGAAGGAGTTCATCGCCGACCGCAAGGAGACCGAGGAGCTCTACATGGTGCTGGACGAGGAGCTCAAGATGATGGCCCGGATCTGCGACCGCGGCGGCCACGTCACCGGCCCCCACCTGCGGGAGATGGCCCGCCTCGCGCACACCGAGTACTTCATCACCGGCCGCACCGACCGCGACGCCCGCGACATCCTGCGCGAGACCATGTTCGCCCCCACCGTCACCGGCAGCCCGGTCGAGAGCGCCTGCCGGGTCATCCGCCGCCACGAGCCCGAGGGCCGCGGCTACTACAGCGGGGTGATGGCGCTCATCGGCCACGACGAGTGGGGCGGCACCGCGCTCGACTCCGCCATCCTGATCCGCACCGCCGACATCGACCGCGCCGGCCGGGCCAGGATCGGCACCGGCGCCACCCTGGTGCGCCACTCCGACCCCTACGGCGAGGTCGCCGAGACCCGGGCCAAGGCCGCCGGGCTGCTCGCCGTCCTCGGCGCGGGCGCCGGCCTCGGCGAGGACCCGGAGATCCGCGCCGCCCTGGCCGCGCGCAACACCGGCATCGCGCCGTTCTGGCTCACCCCCGGCGAGGAGCGGCACGACGCGGAGCGCGAACTGGCCGGCCGGACCGCGCTGGTGATCGACGCCGAGGACACCTTCACCGCGATGCTGCACCACCAGCTCGCCTCGCTCGGCCTGGCCGTGACGGTCCGCCGGTTCGACGAGCCCTACACCTTCGACGGCCAGGACCTGGTGGTCATGGGCCCCGGCCCCGGCGACCCGAACGACGACCGCAGCGCGAAGATCGCCCACCTGCGGCGCACCGTCCGCGGCCTGCTGGACGAGCGGCGGCCCTTCCTCGCCGTCTGCCTCAGCCACCAGACGCTCAGCCGCGAGCTGGGCCTGCAGGTGGAGCGCTGCGCCGTGGTCAACCAGGGCCTCCAGCGCGAGATCGACCTGTTCGGGGAGCGCGAACGGGTCGGCTTCTACAACACCTTCGCCGCCGTCAGCGACAGCGACAAGGTCGACTGCCCGGGCGTCGGAACGGTCGAGGTCAGCCGCGACGCCGCGACCGGCGAGGTGTACGCCCTGCGCGGGCCGTACTTCGCCTCCCTGCAGTTCCACGCCGAGTCCGTACTGTCCCCGGGAGGGGTCCGCATCCTCGGCAACGCGGTCAGGGAACTGCTCCTGGTCTAGGGCTTGTCTGACGATTCCCGCCGCGCGCACGACGCCGGGCATCCCGCCTGGACGCACCGCCGAATCGTCCAAGTACGTCCAGTACGAGGACGTTCCGGCGGCACGCCCAGCCGGGCGCCCAGCGCCGCGCGCTGATGCGGCGCGAATTGTCAGACAAGCCCTAGCGGGGGCTGCCCTCCCCTCTCCACCCCTCACCACCGCGCACCACCCACGAAAGGCTGGACTGATCCCGATGGCGGACGTCTCGAAGGCGGACGAGCAGAAGACCGTTGAGTACCTTCGGCGCGTGACCGCGGAGCTGCAGAAGACCCGCCGTCGCCTGCACGAGGTCGAGGCCGGGCTGCTGGAGCCGATCGCGGTGGTGGGCATGGCCTGCCGCTACCCGGGCGGGGTGGGTTCGCCGGAGGAACTGTGGGACCTGGTCGCCGAGGGCGTGGACGCGACCTCGGAGTTCCCGACCGACCGGGGCTGGCCGGAGGACCTCTACGACCCGGACCCGGAGCGGTCCGGCAAGTCGTACGCCCGCCGGGGCGGCTTCCTGGAGGGCGCGGCCGGCTTCGACGCCGAGTTCTTCGGGATCTCGCCGCGTGAGGCGCTGGCCATGGACCCGCAGCAGCGCCTGCTGCTGGAGGTCTCCTGGGAGCTGATGGAGCGGGCCGGGCTCAAGCCCTCCGCGCTGCGCGGCAGCCGCACCGGCGTCTTCGTCGGGGCCGCGACCTCGACCTACGTCCCCGACCTGGAGCGGGTGCCGGACGCGGTGGAGGGCTACACCCTCACCGGCAACCTCGCCAGCGTGCTGTCGGGCCGGGTGTCGTACTCCTTCGGGTTCGAGGGCCCGGCGGTCACGGTGGACACCGCGTGCTCCTCCTCGCTGGTCGCCCTGCACCTGGCCGTCCAGGCGCTGCGCCAGGGCGAGTGCGAACTCGCGCTCGCCGGCGGCGTCACCCTGCTCGCCAGCCCCGCCCCCTTCGTCGAGTTCTCCCGCCAGCGCGGACTGGCCCCCGACGGCCGCTGCAAGCCCTTCGCGGCCGCCGCGGACGGCACCGGCTGGGGCGAGGGCGTGGGCCTGCTGGCCCTCGAACGGCTCTCGGACGCCAAGCGGCTGGGCCACCGCGTGCTCGCCGTGGTGCGCGGCTCGGCGGTGAACCAGGACGGGGCCAGCAGCGGCCTGTCGGCGCCGAACGGCCCCTCGCAGCAGCGGGTGATCCGCGCGGCGCTCGCCAACGCGGGCCTGTCGGCGGCCGACGTCGACGCGGTGGAGGCGCACGGCACCGGCACCAGGCTGGGCGACCCGATCGAGGCGCAGGCGCTGATCGCCACCTACGGCCAGGACCGGGACCGGCCGCTGCTCACCGGCTCGCTGAAGTCCAACATCGGGCACACCCAGTCCGCCTCCGGCGTCGGTGGCGTGATCAAGATGGTGATGGCCCTCCAGCAGGAGGAGCTGCCGCCCACCCTGAACGTGGACGAGCCGTCCCCGTTCGTCGACTGGTCGGCGGGCGCCGTGTCCCTGCTGACCGAGTCGGTTGCCTGGCCGCGCGGCGAGCGGGCCCGGCGCGCCGGTGTCTCCTCCTTCGGCGTCAGCGGCACCAACGCGCACGTCATCGTCGAGGAGGCCCCCGTCCTGGAGGCCCCCGCGGCGGCCTCGGACGGGCCGGCGGACGGCGTCGCCCCGGCCGTGGCCGGAGCGCTGCCGCTGCTGCTCTCCGGCGGCAGCGCGGGTGGCCTGCGCTCCCAGGCGGCCCGCCTGCTGGAGTTCGCGGACGCCCGATCCGAGGACGAACTCACGCCGTTCGCCCGGGCCTTGGCCGAGCGTGACGGGCTGCGTCACCGGCTGGCGGTGGTCGGTGGCGACCGGGCGGAGCTGCTGGTCGGCCTGTCGGGCTTCGCCGAGGCGGGCCGCGCGACCGCCGGCGTGGTGACCGGTCAGGTGGTCGGTGAGGTCGGGGTGGCGTTCCTGTTTTCGGGTCAGGGTGCTCAGCGTCCGGGGATGGGGCGGGAGTTGTATGGGGTGGCGCCGGTGTTCGCGGTGGCGCTGGATGAGGTGTGTTCGCATCTGGACGGGTTGTTGGGGCGTTCGCTGCGGGAGGTGATGTTCGCCGGGGAGGGTTCGGCGGAGGCGGCGTTGCTGGATCGGACGGTGTTCACGCAGTCGGCGTTGTTCGCGTTCGAGGTGGCGTTGTTCCGGCTGGTGGAGTCGTGTGGTCTGCGGCCCGACCTCCTGGTGGGGCATTCGATCGGTGAGTTGGCGGCCGCGCATGTGGCGGGTGTGC
>NZ_BAAAKJ010000090.1:0-1571 GCF_039527695.1 Kitasatospora putterlickiae | reverse complement strand
CCGAGACGCCCGCCCCCGCGCAGCCGTCCGCGCCCGCGCAGGCGCCCGGCGCGCAGACCCCTGCGCCCGCGCAGGCCGACGCCCAGACACCCGCCGCCCACGCCGACCAGGCCCCGGACGACGACTACACGGTGGCCCTCGCCGCCTCCACCGTCGGCGTGCTGCTCGCCGCGATCATGGTCGGCGCCGTCGCCCGCAAGCGCGGCGGCCAGCTGCGCGCCCGCCGCCCCCGGCACCGCATCGCCCTGCCCGCCGCCCCGGCCGCCGCCTTCGAGGCCGAGCTGAAGGCCCGCCAGGACGACGCCGGCCTCGCCCTGCTCGACCGCGCCCTGCGCAGCATGGCCCGCAACACCGTGCGCGGCGGCAAGCGGCTGCCCGCGATCGTCGCCGCCCGGATCACCCCCGGCCGGACCGTCGAACTCCACCTCTCCGGCGCGGCCGCCCCCATCGCGCCGTTCCGCGCCGCCCACGCGCCCAACATCTGGTGGTGCGCCGCCGACTCCGACGGCCTGCTCTCCCCGGGCCAGGCCCGCAAGACCGCCGCCCCCTACCCGGCGCTGGTCACCCTCGGCTCCGCCGCCGACGGCTCGGTGGTCCTCGCCGACCTGGAGACCGTCCGGCTGCTGCACCTCTCCGGCCACCCCGACGACGCCCGGGACGTGCTGCGCACCCTCGCGCTCGAACTCGCCCACAGCCCGCTCGCCGACCGCCTCCACCTGCACCTGGTCGACCTCGCCGAGGAGGTGCCGATCAGCGGCCCCGCCGCCGAGCGGATCCACCGCCACACCACCCTGGAGGCCGCGCTCGCCGCCCTCGGCCCGCGCACCGCCAAGGCCCGCGCCACCCTGGTGGCCGCCGAGGCCGCCAGCCCCCGGGACGCCCGCAGCCGCGGCCTGGCCGACGAGTCCTGGGTCCCCGAGATCGTGCTCTGCGCCAACCAGCCCGGCGGCGAGGTCCCGGCCGAACTGGGCCGGCTGCTCGACGCCCGCCCCCGCACCTGCGTCGCCGTGATCACCCGCGCGCCCGAGCGCGGCACTGGCCCGGTCGCCCGCTGGACCCTCCCGGCCACCGGCCAGGCCGTCATCCCCGGCCTGCACCTCACCCTGGAGCTCCAGCGCCTGACCACCGGCCAGTACGAGCAGGTCACCGAGCTGCTCCGGACCGCCGACGACGACACCCAGCACCCCGCCCCCGCCTGGACCCTGGACGGCGAGGAGCTGGAGCCGGCCGATCTGCCCGTTCCGGTGCTGGCGGGCGGGNNNCCCCCCCGCCGGCCCCGGCGGGGACGGCCCGGCGGGCTTCTCGCTCGCCGCGCTGGACGCCGCCCTCGGCGGGCCGGACGACGGGGACGACCCGGACGGCGACACCGACGAGGGGGCCGCCGGGCCGCGCCTGCTGGCCCGGGTGATCGGCACGGGCGTCAGCCCGTTCGCGGGCACCGACCCGGCGGCGCCGGTCCCCGGTACCGCCGGACCGGCCGCGCTGCCCTCCCCGCGCCACCTGATCAACGGCCTCGGCCGCCAGGCCGGCGCCTCCACCACCCCGACCGGCCCGGCCGCGGCGTTCCCGAT
>NZ_BAAAKJ010000089.1:10926-12205 GCF_039527695.1 Kitasatospora putterlickiae | reverse complement strand
CCGGCGGCGGAGCGCTTGCGCCGCCGGGCCGCCGCCTGGGTGACGGCGCTCACCCCTGCCCGCCCTTCATGCCGTCGACCAGGGTCTGGAGCCGGGTCATGCCCTCGTCGAAGCCGGCCTTGCCCTCCCAGATCTTCATCAGCTGGTCGTTGATCGCCTTGGTCAGGCCGGGAACGGCGACCTCGTCGGGGTAGTTGGCGAAGCCCCGGTCGCGCACGTCCAGGAAGGTCTTGGAGTGCGGCGGGTAGTTCCCGTCGGTCACCAGGCTCTCGGCGCCGCGCACGGACGGGACGCCGCTGCCGCCCTTGAGCCGCAGCTGCTGGCCCTCCTTGCTGACGAACTCGGTCAGGAAGGTGAAGGCCTCCTTCTGGTGCCCGCTGTCCTTGTTGATGGCCAGGTAGGAGGCGGCGACGGCGCCCGGGATCGGCTGCCCGGACTCGGACGGGAACGGCACGATGTCGTAGTTCGCGCGGTCGCCGCCCTTGTCGATGCCCTCGATCACCCAGCGGCCGCCGGCGTAGAAGCCGGCCTTGTGCTTGACGAACTGGGTGGCCGCGCCGTTGCCCTCGGGCAGCAGGTCGGCGGAGGCGAAGGTCTTGTCCCGGTAGCCGTCGGCGAGGGTCCTGAACGCCTGGCGGGTCTTCGGGTCGGTGGTCGCGACGAACCTTCCGCCGTCCCAGACCTTGCCGCCGAAGCCGTTGACCACGCTGTAGTTGGCGCCGTACCAGTTCCAGAAGATCGAGCCGGTCAGGCCCGCGGCCTTGAGCTTGGCGTTCATCTCCAGGTACTTGGCCATGGTCCACCGGCCGGCCTCGTTGAGCGCGGCCGGGTCCTCGGTGATGCCGGCCGCGGCCAGGGCCTTCTTGTCGAACCAGAGCACCTCGGGGTTGGTGTCGTTGGGGACGCCGTAGGTGACGCCGTCCTTCTTGGCGCCGCCGTAGATGCCCTCGAAGAAGTCGGCCGGCCTGCTGCGGCTGTCCGGCCCGGCGAGCCGGTCGTCCAGCGGGGCGAGCACGCCGTCGGCGACCAGCTTGCCGATGTAGTCGTCGCCGACGTAGAAGACGTCGGGGGCGGTCTTGGAGGTGAGCTGGGTGAGCAGCTTGGGCTGGTAGTCGTCGTAGGAGGCGACCTGCTCCAGCTTGAGGGTGATGTTCGGGTGCTTCCTGGCGAACTCGTCGGTGAAGGCCTTGAAGACCGCCGTGTCCTCGGCCGAGCCCCAGGTCGACCAGCGCAGGGTGACCTTGCCGCCGTCGGCGGTGCCGCCGTCGGGGCCGCCCGC
>NZ_BAAAKJ010000089.1:10082-10920 GCF_039527695.1 Kitasatospora putterlickiae | reverse complement strand
GGCCCCGCCCGCGCCGTTGGTGCCGCTGCACGCGGTGGCGGTGGCGACCAGCGCGGTCGCGGCCGCGACCAGGGCCGTCCTTCTGGTGAAAGCGGACATCGGATGCCTCCTGGGCTTTCGTGAGGGTGGATGGGGGTGGGGGGGGTTCCGCGGGTGCCGGCGGGAGGTCAGGCGAGGCCGCCGCCGTCGACGACGAGGGCGGAGCCGGTCATGTAGCTGCTGGCGTCGCCGGCCAGGAACAGCACGGCGGCGGCGATCTCCTCCGGCGAGCCGGCCCGCCCCATCGGCCGGTCGGCGGCGTCCTTCTCGAAGGCCGCCCACTCCTCCTGGAGCTGGCGCGCCTCGTCGCGCAGCATCGGCGTCATGGTGTCGCCCGGGTTGACCGAGTTGACCCGGATCCCGGCGGCGGCGTGGTCGATCGCCAGGGCGCGCGTCATGTTGACGACCGCGGCCTTGGAGGCGCAGTAGGAGAGCGCGTTGCCGCCGCCCTTCAACCCCCAGCCGGAGCCGGTGTTGATGATCGAGCCGCCGCGCGTCATCGCCGGGACGGCGAAGCGGCACATCAGGTAGACGGAACGGACGTTGACGGCCATCACCCGGTCCCAGTCGTCGGCGGAGATCTCCAGCGCGGTCTGGCGGCGGATGATCCCGGCGTTGTTGAACAGGACGTGCAGGCCGCCGAAGGTCTCGACGGCGGTGCTGACGATCCGCTCGCAGTCGGCCTCCACGGAGACGTCGGCGCGCACCTCGACGGCCCGGCCGCCCGCCGCCTCGATCTCATGGACGACCTCGCCGGCGTCCGCGAGGTCGGCGACGACCACCGCGGCGCCCTCGGCGG
>NZ_BAAAKJ010000089.1:3120-10065 GCF_039527695.1 Kitasatospora putterlickiae | reverse complement strand
CGGTGACGACGGCGACCTTGTCGCGCAGGGCCCCGGTGGGGGCGCTCGGGTGGTTCAGGTGCTTCGGGTGGGTCAGACCGTTCAGGTCGTTCAGGTCGTTCATGGGAGTTCCTCACTCGCGGACTGGATGCGGTACAGCACGGATTCGCGGTGTCCGGTGACCACCCGGACGTGGCCGGCGAGCGCGGCGTCGGCCAGCGGGTCGCCGCTGTCCACCAGCAGCGGCCGCCCGCCGAGCGCGGCGAGCTTCTGCTGGGTGGCGAGCACGACGATCCCGGCGAGCGCGTCCAGCACCCGGGGGCTGAACTGCTGGTTGCCGCGCCCGATCACGAAGCCCTGACCGCCGATCACCGTCAACACGCCATGCGTCACCTGTGACATGGCAAGGGTGAACAGCCGTTGCTCCGTGACGTCGCGGGCGAGCAGGACGCCGTCCCGCACGACGTCCACGCCCAGCGGCGTCAGTTCCAGGCCCAGCGCCCGCCCGACGGCCAGCGTGGTCGCGCCCGGCCCGAGCGCGTACGCGGCGCCGGGCCGCATGGCCGCCACCACCGCCCGGGCGATGGACTCCGCCGCGCCCGGCGCCGCCGCCGAGGAGCCGGTCTTGCGCCCGCTCAGCCGGACCCGCGCGGCGGGCACCCGCACGGTCCCGTACAGCCGGGCGCCGACGCCGCCCGCGCGGTGGGCCTCCTCGTCGAGGTCGACGACCTCCGCCTCGGTGGTCCGCCCGTCGAAGCCGGCCGCGCCCGCGCCCGCCGCGGCCGGGCTGACCGCGAAGCAGCCCGAGTAGACCTTCACCCCGGCCGGCACCCCGAGCACCGGCGGACGCGGCCCGGCGTCCAGGACGTCGCGCGCCGTCCCGTCGCCGCCCGCGAACAGCAGCAGGTCCACGTCGCGCAGNNGCAGCGCCGCCACCGCCGCCCGGGTGTCGGCGGCGCCGCTCCTCGGCCCCGCCGCCCGGTGGACGACCTCGTGGCGCACGCCCGCCGCGAGCGCGCTGTCCTCTCCCATCGGCCCGGCCACCGTGCGGACCAGCACCTCGGGCTGGCGCAGGCGCAGGGCGCGCAGCGCGGCGGCGGCGCGGGCCCTGGCCCTGGGGACGGCGCCCAGCGCGAGCGCCCTGGCCTGGACCTCCGGCCCGTCGCTGCCCTTGAGGGCGACGGCGCCGCCGAGGCCCGCGACCGGGTTCACGATCAGGCCGACGATCATCCCGGCCGCTTCGCGCCGTGCTTGCGCAGGTAGGCGCGCCAACTCGGCGACCACTGGGCCGGGTCGTCCAGCGTGGCCGGGTCGATCTTGTGCACGGTCTGCCGGTAGGGCGCGCCGCGGACGAACTCCGGGTCCTTGCGGGCCTCGTCGGCGACGTGGGCGAGGACCGCCGCGTACTCGTCGAGGTCCTCCCGGGAGTAGGACTCGGTCGGCTCCAGGGTGAACGGCTCGGGCACCACGTACGGGTGGTGGCTGGTCCAGTAGTGGACGCCGAAGTCCGCCGCCCGGACGCCGATCTCCTCCGAGTGCACGCCGGTCTCCTCGGCCAGCTCCCGCCAGGAGTAGCGGACCTGCTCGACCCGCCGGCGCCCGAACCACGGCACGGAGGCGCCGGGGATCCGGGCGACCTTGGCCAGCAGGTAGTTGTTGTTGAGCACGGCCGTCTCGGCGACCTCGCGCAGGCCCTCGGCCCCGAGCGCCATCACCCAGGCGTAGGCGCGCACCACGTTGGGGGTGACGCCGAGGAAGGGTCGGATCTTGCCGACCGAGCACTCGGGGACGGTCAGCGTGAACGCCTCGCCGACGCGGTCGACGACCGGCCCGGGCAGGAACGGCACCAGCGCCTCGGAGACGCCGCACGCGCCGGCCGCCGGACCGCCGCAGGCGTGCGGGGTGGAGAAGGTCTTGTGCAGGTTGAAGTGACACAGGTCGAAGCCGGCGTCCCGGGCGCGGGTGATGCCGAGGATGCCGTTGGCGTTGGCCTGGTCGTAGCAGGCCAGGCCGCCGGCCGCGTGCACCAGATCGACGAACTCGCGGATCCTCGGGTTAAAGATCCCGGTGTCCTCCGGGTTGGTGATCATCAGGGCGGCGGTGCGCGGGCCGACGGCGGCGCGCAGCGCCTCGATGTCCGGGTTGCCGTCGGCGTCCGGCATCAGGGTGACGACCTCGTAGCCGGCGACCTTGGCGCAGGCCGCGTTCGAGGGGTGGGAGAACATCGTGGTGATCACCTGGTCGCGCCGCTCCCCCTCGCCCCGGGAGGCGTGGTAGGCGCGGATCATCGCGATGTTGGCGTAGATCGCCGCCGAGCCGGCGCCGGGCTGCAGCGAGACCCGGGCCATGCCGGAGATCTCCTTGAGGATCCGCTCCAGCCGCCAGTAGATCTCCAGCACGCCCTGCACGGTGTCCTCGGGCTGCAGCGGGTGCAGGGCGGCCACCCGGGGGTCGCGGGCGAAGGAGTCGTTGACCTTGGGGCTGTACTTCATGGTGCAGGTGCCCTGGCCCACGTCGATGTTGAAGTCGGCGCCCAGGGTCTCCTGGGAGAGCCTCAGGTAGTGCCGGACCACCTGGTTCTGGGAGAGCTCGGGCAGCGCGGGCGGGGTGCGGCGGGCGACGCCCTCGGGCAGCTCGACCAGGGGCGCGCCCGGGGCGGGCACGCCCACGCCCCGCCGGCCGGGGCGGGACAGCTCGAAGACGATCTCCTCGTCCCAGCGGGCCTGGTGGAAGCGGCGCAGGGCGGGCTTGGGCGCCACGGGCAGGGCGGCGAACGGCTCGGGTGCGTCGTGCGAACTCACTGGGCGTCTCCAGGGGCGGGGGCGAGGGCCGCGTGGACGGCCGCCGCGAGGGTGTCGATGTCGGCGATGGCGTGCTGTTCGGTCACGCAGACCAGCACCTCCCGGGGCCCGAGCCGCACCCCGCCGAGGACGCCGTGCCGGCGCAGGGCGGCGAGCAGCGCGTCGGCGTCCGGCACCTCGATCGCGAACTCCCGGAAGTGCGGGGCCTCCTGGTGGCGCACCACGGCCCCGGCGGCGGCCAGCGCGCGCATCGCGTAGCGGGTGCGGGCGAGGATCGTCTCGCCGATCTCGCGCATGCCCCGCGGGCCCATCAGCGCGAGGTAGACGCCGGCGGTGATGCCCCACAGGGCGGCCGCGGTGCCCACCCACTCCTTGCCCTCCTCGCGCAGCGCGAAGGAGGTGCGGTCGTAGGCGACGTCGCCGAAGCCGTACTCGCCGGGGACGGCGGTCGGGGCGATGCCGAACAGCCGGGACGGGAACTCGGCGACCAGCCGCTCGTCGTCGTGGCTCGCGATGAACCCGGCCTGGCCGCCGCCGTACTGGGGGTGCATGCCGAGCGACTGGATGTCGCCGCAGACCAGGTCGGCCCCGTAGGAGGCGGGCGGGGCGAGCACGCCGAGCGTGATCGGGTCGGTGCCGACCACCAGCAGGGCGCCCACCGCGTGGGCCAGGTCGGCCAGTTCGCGGCCGCGGGTCTCGATGACGCCGTGCACGGTGGGCGTCTCCAGGTAGAGGGCGGCGAAGGTGTCGTCGAGCCCGACCTCGCCCATCTCGCCGGAGTCCGCGACCGGGGCGAGCAGCACCTCGACGTCCGGGGTCAGGTAGTCGCGGATCTTGGCCAGCTTGTCGGCCGCGATCGCCCCGCTGACCATCACCCGGGCCCGGCCGGTGCGGCGGGCGGCCATCCGCAGCGCCGTGCCGGCGGCCTGGTAGCCGTCGTAGACGGGAACGTTGACGACGTCCATCTCCAGCAGCTCGGCCATCATCGAGACGTACTCGAAGAGCGCCTGGAAGCGGCCGTGGTCCTCGTAGGGCTCGCCGGCGTAGGCGGTGAGGAACTCGCCGCGGCCGTTCACCTCGTCGCAGACCGCCGGCACGTAGTGCGGGTAGCAGCCGTGGCCGAGGAAGGACAGCAGCGCGGCCGGGTCGGTGTTGCGGGCCAGCAGGCCGCGCACGTGCCGGGTCAGGCCCTGCTCGTCGGCGAACGGCGCGGGCAGCTCCAGCGGGCGGTCCAGCCGCAGCTCGGCGGGGATGTCGCGGTAGAACTCGGCGACGTCGGGGGCGCCGATCTCGGCGAGCATCGCCGCCCGCGTCTCGGGCCCCGCGTTGGGGATGTAGGGGTGGGCCACGAACACTCCTCAGGGCGTGGTCGGTCGGGGCTTGAGGACCACGGCGTCGCGCGGTCCCAGGGTCACGGGGCCGGCGGGCAGCGCGCGGCCGGTCAGCAGGTCGGTCCCGGGCTCGGGCAGGGTCACGGTGGCGGGCCCGGCGCCGTGGTTGAGCAGGAAGAGGTAGCGGCCGCGGCGGCAGGCCTCGACGTCGGCGGGCAGGCCGGCACCGGCGACGCCGGTGACGCCGGCGGCGGTCAGCAGATCGTCCAGCAGCGGGGCCGGGTCCTCGGGCAGACAGGAGAGGTAGGTGGCGGCGCCGCGCCGGGTGACGGCCGGGCGGCCGTGCAGCGGACCGCCCCGGTAGCGGGCCAGCACGTCCGTGCCCTCGGTCTCCTCGGCGTCCAGCCACTCGGTCCAGGTGCGGGCGAGCAGCCGGGTGCCGTCCGTGGTGACGAGCTCCTGGGTGACGCCGTCGGGCAGCGGGCGCCACTCCTCGACGCGCACCCCGAGCAGGTCGCGCAGCGGTCCGGGCGCGCCGCCGTCGTGCACCTGGTCGGCGGCGTCGACCACCCCGCTGAACGGGCCGACCACCAGCCGGCCCTCGAAGGCGGCCAGCGCGGCGGCGTGCTCGGCGGTGCACAGGTAGAGGTTGGGGGCGATCACCAGCCGGTAGCCGGACAGGTCGCGCCCCGGCGGGGCCAGGTCGACCGCGACGCCCCGGGCGTGCAGCGGCGCGTACCAGGAGAGCAGCAGCTCGTGCAGCCGCAGCCGGTCGGAGGGCATCGACTCGGGCGCCTCCAGGCCCCACCAGCTCTCCCAGTCGAGCAGCAGCGCCACCTCGGCCCGGGTGGTGGCGCCGGCCACCTCGGCGAGCCGGCGGACGTCCGCGCCGAGGGCCAGCGTCTCGCGCCACCGGCGGGTGGCGGTGCCGCCGTGCGGGAGCATCGCCGAGTGGAACTTCTCCGGGCCGTACTTGGCCTGGCGCCACTGGAAGAACATCACGCCGTCCGAGCCGTGGGCGAGGGCCTGGAGGCTGTGCAGGCGCATCACGCCCGGGTCCTTGGGGACGTTGACCGGGCGCCAGCTGACCGCGCTCGGCGCGGACTCCAGGAGCAGCCAGGGCTGCCGCTTCAGCGAGCGCATCAGGTCGTAGCTGAGCGCGGCCTTCACCGCCGCGCGCGGGTCGGCCGGGTCCGGGTAGGCGTCATCGGTGACGACGTCCTCGCACTCGGCCCATTTCCAGTAGTCGAGGTCGCGCAGCACGCTCATGAAGTTGGTGGTCACCGGGACGTCCGGGGTGACCTCCTTGAGCACGGCGCGCTCGGCCTCGAAGCAGGCGAGCAGCGCGTCGCTGGAGAAGCGCCGCCAGTCCAGCAGCTGGGCCGGGTTGACCGGGCCCGGCGCCTTGCGGGGCGGCTCGACCTGCGTCCAGTCGGTGTAGTGCTGGCCCCAGCAGGACGTGCCCCAGGCGGCGTTGAGGCCGTCGAGGGAGCGGTGGCGGGCCTGGAGCCAGCGGCGGAAGTCGCGGGCGGACTCCGCACAGAAGCACTCGGCGGTGTGGTCGGCGTACTCGTTGCTCACGTGCCACATCGCCAGCGCCGGGTGCTCGCGGTAGCGCTCGGCCATCGCCCGGGCCAGCCGCACGGTGGCGGCCCGGAACACCGGGGAGGAGGGGCAGTAGCCCTGGCGCGAGCCGAACTCCAGGCGGGTGCCGGCCGCGTCGACGGGCTGGATCTCCGGGTGCTCGCGCACCAGCCAGGGCGGCGGGGTCGCGGTCGCGGTGGCCAGGTCGACGGCGACGCCGTTCGCGTGCAGCAGGTCGAGCACCCGGTCCAGCCAGCCGAACTCGTAGACCCCGGGCGCGGGTTCGAGCCGGGACCAGGAGAACACCGCCACCGTGACCAGGTTGACGCCGGCCTCGGCCATCAGCCGGACGTCCTCCCGCCACACCTCCTCGGGCCACTGCTCGGGGTTGTAGTCCCCGCCGAACAGCAGACCCGGTATCCGTGTCAGGCCCATGTCGCGCCTCCCCTTCAGCTCGTCCCGCATTTTGTATTCAAAATGCATAGTGCAGTACACTGGGGCGGGTCAAGAGGTGTGCTGCAAATCCGGAGGTTGGGGGACACGATGGCGATCGAGCGCCGTCCGCTGCGCGAGCAGATCCGCGACGAGCTGATGGACCGGCTCACCCGCGGCGAGTTCGCGGCGGGCACCGATGTCAACGAGGCCGTGCTGGCCGCCGAACTCGGCGTCAGCCGCACCCCGCTGCGCGAGGCCCTGATCGCGCTGGCGGGCGAGGGCGTACTGGAGAGCAGCCAGGGCCGCGGCTTTCGCTTCGCGCCCGTCAGCCGCAAGGAGTTCCGCGAACTGGTCGCCATCGTCGCGGCCCTGGAGGCGCTGGCCCTGGAGTCCTCCGACCCCGGGCACCTGCGGACGATCGCGCCCCGGCTGCTGGACCTCGCCCAGGGCTTCCCCGACCAGGTGGCCACCCACGCCACGGTCGACCGCCGCGACGACGAATGGCACGGCCTGCTGCTCAGCGGCTGCGCCAACGAGCGGCTGCTGGACCTGCTCACCCGGGTCAAGGCCGGGATGCGGCGCTACGAGAACCTGGTCGTCGCCGAGGACGAGCCGGTGGCCCGCGAGTCCGAGGAACACTGCGAGATCGCCCGCCGCCTGCTCGCGGACGACCTGCCGGGCGCCATCACGGCCCTGCGGGCCAACTGGATCGGCGGCATGGAGCGGATGCTGGCGCACCTGCCGGAGGACTGACCCGCGCGAACGGCGAAGCGCCCGCTGCCCGCCGCCCGCTGCCCGGGGTGCGGGCGGCGGGC
>NZ_BAAAKJ010000089.1:0-3033 GCF_039527695.1 Kitasatospora putterlickiae | reverse complement strand
CAGCGGGCCGCCGGGGCCGGTGCGGAACCACTCCGAACCGGGGAACGGCGCCCAGCCGCTCTCCCCGCCGGTCGCGGGGCCGGGGCCCGGCTCCAGGGCTCCGGAGGTGAGCAGGTGGTAGGGCGGGGCGCCCGGGCAGTCGGCGGCGCAGCCGTCCCGGTGGCCGCGGATCTCCCGTCCCGCGCCGTTGGTCCGCAGGTAGGCGACAGCGTCCCGCAGGCCCGCGACCTGCGCGGCGGCCCGTCCGGCTACGCGCTCACCGTCCGGGACGAGCCGCCCGACCACCGGCACGCCGAGCGTCTCCTCGACACCGCCCGGGCCACGCTCGCCGCCGACGCCCCGACCGGCGCTCGGGCGTCCGCCCAGCAGGCGCTGGCGCCCTGGCGGGGACCGGCGCTCGGCGAGCTCCAGAACCTGCCCGCGTTTCGATGGGAGGCCGCCCGGCTGAACGAAGTCCGGCTCGGCGCCGAGCAGTTATTCGCCGATACGGACCTCGCGCTCGGCCCGTCCGAGGAGGCGGTGGCGCGGCTGCGGCGGCTGGCCACCGGCCACCCGCCGTGGGAGCAGCCGCAGGGCCCTGCTGATGCGGGCGCTGTACCGCACCCGCCGCCGGCTCGTCGACGAACTCGGCATCGAGCCCGGCGCGGAACTCGCCGGCGTCCACCGCGCCATCCTGCGCCAGGACCCGCTGCTCGGGCGAGCCTGACGGCCCGTCACGCAACCGGAGGATTTGCCCGTTCGGGTAGGGAGGGGCGACGCGCGTTGACACCCCCGGCCGGCCTGGTCCACGGTAGTCGGAAGGCCGGGCCTCGACCCGACAGGGGCCCGGTGAACGCGCGCGTCAGCAGCGCGAATTCACCGAGTCCCGGGTCCGCGTCCCCCGGCGGGCCCGGGGCGCGGTGTTGTGGGGGCGGTCCGGTTCCCGCCTAGGACCGGCGCCCCTCGGGGCCCGGTCAACTCCCCAAGCGGGTTACGGGTTGGCGGTGATGTCCGGGATCGACGCCGGGGACGGCACCGCGTCGAAGCGGAACACCTGGCCCGACTCGGCCGGATCGCAGCCGAGTTGAACCACCGGGGTGCGCGCGGTGGTGGCGGAGCCGCCCGACACCGTCAGACAGGCGCCGCTGTGCTGCGGGACGATCCGGAAGCCGCCGCCTGCGACCGGCTCCAGGCGGAAGCGCTCCGAAGTGCCGCGCCGGCCGCAGTAGTCGTCCCCCGCCTGGGCGGCCGGGCGGGTGCTGCCGTTGTCCACGCCCAGGCAGCCGTAGCCGAACACCGGGTGCAACGACCGCAGTCGGACCACCCCGCCGTCCAGCGGCTCCAGGGAGTACACCGGGACCGCCTCGGCGCAGTCCGCCTGGAAGACGTGGCCCGCGCCTTCGTCCTCGCGCTCGGAGAAGCAGAGGCCGGAGGCGTCCGAGCGGATCCGGTAGGTGCCGGACGGCGGCGCGCCCGTACCGCCGTCGCCCTCCTCGCCGTCGTCCGCCGTCGCCAGCAGGAGGCCACCGCCGCCGAGCAGGACCGCCGCCCCCGTGACCACCGCCAGGGCGAGCGGCCGGCGCCACCTGGGGCGGCGGCGCGCGGGCTCGGCTTCCGGCTCCTGACCCGGCCCCGCCGCGATCCGTTGCCGCGCCGCGAGCCAGGCGTCCGTGTCGGCCTCCTCCCCGCAGGCGTGCAGGAAGGCCAGCAACACCTCCGGTCGCGGCACCGCGTCGCGCCTCAGCAGATCGGCCGCCGTACTGCGCGGCAGCACCTCGCCGCGCTCCGCCGCCCGCTCCTCCAGCTGCCGGAAGGACAGCCCCGACCGTTCCTTCACCCCCCGCAGCAGTGCCGCGAACTCCCCCGCGTCCCTGGCATCCTGAGGCCCCGCCTCACCCCGACCGTCCCACCCCTGGTCCCGCATGCGCCAGATCCTCCCCGAGCCCCACCCGCCCCGGCAAGTCCACGTCCCGGACACCCCCGCCGACCAGCCCGGACACCCCCCACACCGTCCGGGACACCCCAACCCCCTGGCACCACCCCCTCGTTGTCCAGCAGAGTCCAGTTCCCAAGCGCCGGGCGAACGCCGTCACGGGGGCGGTCGACCGCCCGGCGCACCACCCGCCCTCCCACTCCGCACCGCTCTCACCCACGGGTCCTCCAGGGGGCGCAGGAACGTTTCTCCACCCGGCGCGGGAAGCCGGCCCGCCCGACACTCCACTCCCACCACCGGGCACGCGCGCACCACGACGGGACCCTGGAGTGGAAAGTCGGCCAGCCCGACTTTCCACTCCAGAGCGGCATCGCCCGCAGATCCCCCAGAAGGGCAGGAACGTTTCGTCACCCAGCTCAGGAAGTCGGCCCGCCCGACACTCCACTCCCACCGCTGGGCGCGCGTGCACCACGACGGGCTCTGGAGCAGGAAGTCGACCTGCCCGACTTTCCATTCCAGAGTGGCGTCGCCCGCAGATCCTCCACGAGGGCATGAACGTTTCGTCACCCAGCTCGGGAAGTCGGCCCGCCCGACCCTCCACTCCCACCATTGGGCACGCGCGCACTACGGCGGGCCCTGGAGTAGGAAGTCGACCATCCCGACTTTCCACTCCGGGGTGGCGTCGCCTGTGGATCCTCCACGAGGGCAGGAAGGTTTCGTCACCCGGTTCAGGAAGTCGGCCCGGCCGACCTTCCCGTCCGGGGTGGCGTTGCCCGCAGGTCCCCCAGGAGGGCAGGAACGTTTCGTCACCCGGCTCAGAAGTCGGCCGGGCCGACTTTCCGCTCCCACCGCTGGGCGCGCGTGCACTACGGCAGCCCCTGGAGTGGGAAGTCGGCCTGTCCGACTTTCCACTCCGGGGTGGCGTCGCCCGCAGATCCTCCACGAGGGCAGGAAGGTTTCGTCACCCGGCTCAGAAGTCGGCCCGGCCGACCTACCGCTCCCACGTGCACTACAGCGGGCTCTGGAGTAGGAAGTCGGCCAGCCCGACTTTCCACTCCGGGGTGGCGTCGCCCGCAGGTCCCCCAGGAGGGCAGGAACGTTTCGTCACCCGGCTCAGAAGT
>NZ_BAAAKJ010000088.1:11163-22789 GCF_039527695.1 Kitasatospora putterlickiae | reverse complement strand
GCCGCGACGTACCGGACGGCGATCCGCAGCGGCCCGGCCCGCTCGGGCGGCGGGCGCAGCAGGGCCCGCTGGGCGGCCTCGGCGACGGTCCGGACCTGGAACAGCTCGCGCTCGCGGGCCGCGATCAGCACGACGTTGGCGGTGCTGGCGAGGGTCGCGGCGGTGATGGTGATCAGCGAGGCGAGGTGGACGGTGCCGGGCAGGTGGGTGTTGCCCTCCTCCAGCAGCCCGGCCACGGCGACGGCGGCGGCCCCGGTGATCAGCGGCACCCGGGCCCGCCGGGTGGTCGCCCCGACCAGGACGGGCGCCACGGCGAGGACGGGGGAGAGCGTGGTCCCGGGCCCGGTGAACAGGTCCGCCAGCACCGCCCCGACGAGCAGCAGGAAGGCGCCGTACAGCAGCAGCCGGGTCCGCCGCGGCAGCGGCGGCAGCGCCACCCGCTCCTCCTCGGACCCCCCACCGCCCACACCCACGCCCTCACCTCCAAGCCGCCCCTCCCGTCCACTCTCCACCGCTCCCCGCCCCACCGGCATCCCGGCACCGGGGGCGGGGGCGAGGACGTAGGGTGGCGGGCGAGATGAGACGTAGGAGTACGGTGCCGGCCTCGCCGCTTCCGCAGCGGTCCGGGGTGGATCCGGTGCACCTGCGGCTGCCCGTGGCGGGCGGTCCGTGGGAGACGGTGCGGGCGTACCTGCTGGAGCGGCTGCCGGTGGCGGCGGCGGAGCGGGTGGACGGGCTGCTGCGGGACGGCGGGGTGGTCGGCGAGGACGGGCGGGCCGTCGGGGTGGCGGAGCCGTTCCGGCCGGGGGCGCACCTGTGGTTCTACCGGGAGCTGCCGCCGGAGGTGCCGGTCCCGTTCGAGCTGGAGGTGCTGCACCGGGACGAGTCCCTGGTGGTGGTCGACAAGCCGCACTTCCTGGCCACCACCCCGCGCGGGCGGCACGTCGTGGAGACGGCGCTCTCCCGGCTGCGGCACGAGCTGGCGCTGCCCGCGCTGAGCCCGGCCCACCGTCTGGACCGGCTGACGGCGGGGCTGGCGATGTTCGTGGTCCGGCCGCGGGACCGGGGGGCGTACCAGACGCTGTTCCGCGACCGGCTGGTCCGCAAGGAGTACCAGGCGGTGGCGGTGGACGACCCGGCGGTGGCGCTGCCCCGGACCGTGCGCAGCCACATCGTGAAGGAGCGCGGGCGGATCGACGCGTACGAGCTCGACGAGGCGCCGAACAGCGAGAGCCGGATCGAGCTGGTGGAGCGGCGCGGCGGTCTGGGCCGCTACCTGCTGCGGCCGTCGACGGGCCGGACGCACCAGCTGCGGCTGCACATGAGCGGCCTGGGCCTGCCGATCCTGGGGGACCCGGTGTACCCGGTGGTGCTGCCGGAGCCGGCACCGGACGACTTCCGCCGCCCGCTCCAGCTGCTCTCCTCCGCGGTGGAGTTCACCGATCCGCTGACCGGCCGTCCGCGCCGTTTCGAGAGCCGCCGGACGCTGGCGGCCTGGACCGACCCGGAGGCCTGGCGGGCGGGGCTCTGACGCGCGCGGGGGCGGGGGTCTGAGCGGGGGCGCTATCCGGCGGCCAGCCCGTCGAGCAGGACGAGCGCGTCGTCGACCGCGCCGGCCGGGTCGGCGACGGGGTAGAGCACGCCCCTTATGGTCCGGGTGGCGTCGACGACGAGGGTGAGCCGCTTGAGGTGCTCGACGCCGTCGGCCCGGAAGGTCGGCAGGCGGAGCGCGGCGGCCAGGTCGAGGCCGATGTCGGACAGCAGCGGGAACGGGATCCGCGCGTGCTCGGCGAAGGCCGCCAGCTGGTCCGGGCGCTGGGTGCTGACGCCGTGGACGGCGGCGCCGCGCGCGGCGAAGTCGTCCATCCGGTCGCGGTAGGTGCGGGACTCCAGCGCGCGGTCGCCGGTGCCCGGGATGCCGTTCCAGCCGTCGGGGCGGTCGGGGCCGCCGGGGAAGCAGTAGAGCACCGTCCAGGCGCGGTCCGCGGCGACCGGGTCGACCGGTTCGCCGCGGGCGGCGGTGAGTTCCAGGGCGGGCAGCCGACGGCCGGTCAGGGCGAGCACCCGGCGGGTCTCGGCGGAGTCGGTGGTGCTGGTGCCGGAGAGCGAGCCGTCGCCGAGCACGTAGCGCCCGCCCCAGCCCTGGAGGGCGACCAGCACCGGGAGCAGGCCGCGTCCGGCCTCCGTCAGGTGGTACTCGTAGCGCGGCGGGTGGGGGTGGTAGAGGCGCTTCTCCAGGACGTCGTCGGCGACCAGGGCCTTGAGGCGCTGGGTGAGCACCTTCCGGCTGATGCCGAGCCCGTGCTGCAGGGCGTCGAACTGGTGGGTTCCGCCGGCGACGTCCCTGATCAGGAGCAGGGCCCAGGTGTCCCCGACCACGGTCAGGGCCTGGGAGATCGCGCAGTCGGCGTCCGCCGCTTCCGTGTGCCGCATGACCGCCCATTATAGTGAGTTCCCAAAAGAGACTCACTGGCTGGCGCGACCAAAGGGGTGGGTGTGTCGACCAAGGCGACAGACACGAGGGTGACGGGGACGACGGAGGGCGCGCGGGCGGGGGCGGGCGCTCCGGCGTACGCGGGCCGCCGCGCGGGCGCGGGCGCCGGGGTGTTCTGGCGCTACTGGACCGCCTCGACGGTCAGCCGGATCGGGGACCAGGTGAACGCGGTGGCCCTGCCACTGGTCGCCGTGGTCACCCTGCACGCCTCGGCGCTCGACGTCGGGCTGATCACCGGCGCCGGCTACGCCGCCTGGCTGCTGATCGGACTGCCGGCCGGCGTGCTGGTCCAGCGGCTGCCGCCGCGCGGCACCCAGGTGGCGATGGACCTGGTCCGCGCGCCCGCCGTCGCCTCGGTGCCGCTGGCGGCCGCGCTCGGGGAGCTGAGGCTGCCCCACCTCGTGGTGGTGGCGCTGGTGGTGGGCCTGGCGGGCGTGGTCTTCGACGTGGGCATCTCCACCGTGCTGCCCTCGATCGTCGCCAAGGAGGAGCTGACCGCCCGCAACAGCCTGCTCTCCGGCAGCTCCGCGGCGACCGAGCTGGCCGGGCCGTCGCTCGGCGGGGTCCTGGTGCAGTTCGTCGGCGGCGCGACGGCGATACTGCTGGACGCGGTCAGCTACCTGGTCTCGGCGGCCCTGCTGTCCACCGTGCCGCCGGTCAAGCGCTCGGCCGCACCGAGCGCGGCCGGCGCCGGGATGCGCGAACAGATCCGCGAGGGCTGGCGGTACGTCACCCGGCACCGGGTGCTCCGGCCGGCCGCCACCTTCGCCGCCGCGGTGAACTTCGTCTCCGGCGGACTGATGACGCTCACCCCGCTCTTCCTGGTCCGCACCCTCGACGCCCCGGCCGCCGCCGTCGGCGCCCTGATGGCCACCGGCGGCCTCGGCAGCCTGATCGGCGCCGCCCTCACCCCCCGCGTGGTCTCCCGGCTGGGCGGCGGGCGCGCGCTGTGCTGGGCGGCGGCGACCTCGGCCGCCTTCTCGCTGCTGCTCCCGGCGGCCGGCTCCGGCTGGGGGACGCTGGTCTTCGCCGTCGGCAACGCCGGCTTCTCCGCCGGGGTGGTGGTCACCAGCATCGTGGCCCGCACCCACCGCCAGACCCGGACCCCGCCGGAGCTGCTGCCCCGGGTGATGGCCACCGTCCGTTTCGTCTCCTGGGGCGCGATACCGGTCGGCGCGCTCGCCGCCGGCGCCGCCGCCTCGGCCTGGGGCCCGCGCACCGCCCTGCTCCTGCTGGCGCTCAGCAGCGCGGCGGGCCCGGCGATCCTGCTGGCGAGCCCGATCCGCCGGATGCGCGAACTGCTCTGACCCCCCGGCCGGGAGACATCCTCCCGCTACCGCCCCGGAGGCAGCTCCAGTTCGAACCAGACCACCTTGCCCTCCGGCAGGCGCCGGCTGCCCCAGCGGTGCGCGAGCTCGTTCACCAGGTGGATGCCGCGACCGCCCTCGTCCTCCTCCCGGGCGCGCCGGATCCGCGGCGCGCCGGCGTCCCGGTCGGCCACCTCCACGGTGAGCGTGCGGTCGCAGAACAGCCGCAGCTGGGTGGGCGATCCGGCGTGCACCAGGGCGTTGGTGATCAGTTCGCTGGTGAGCAGCTCGGCCCAGTCGGCGAGGGCGCCCAGCCCCCACGCGGTGAGCGTCTCCCGGGTGAAGCGGCGCGAGTGGGCGACCATCGCGTGGTCGTCGTCGAGCGCGAGGGTGGCGATCCGGTCCGAACCGGTCGGCCGGGCCTGCGCCATGATGACGGCGATGTCGTCCTCGCTGGTACGGCCGGTGAGTTCGGTGAGCACGGCGTCGCAGGTCTGCTCCAGCGAGCCGTGCCGGTCGGCGACGGTGCGGCAGAGCAGCCGCAGCCCCTCGTCGAGGTCGCGGCCGCGCCGCTCGACCAGGCCGTCGGTGTACACGGTCAGGATGCCCTCCTCCGGGAGGGTGAACTCGACGCTCTCGAAGGGGACTCCGCCGACGCCGAGCGGCGCGCCCGGCGGCAGCTCGACCAGCTCCGCGTTGCCCTCGGTGTCGGACACCACCGGCGGCAGGTGGCCCGCGCAGGCGGCGGTGCAGCGCCGGTCGACCGGGTCGTACACCACGCAGACGCAGGTGGCGAACTGGCCCTCGCCGAGTGCCGTGGTGGCCTCGTCCAGCCGCTGCAGCACCCGGTCCGGCTCGATCTCCAGGGTGATCAACGTCCGGGCCACCGTCCGCAGTTGGCCCATCGTGGCGGCGGCCCGGATGCCGTGGCCCATCACATCCCCGACCACCAGCGCGACCCGGCCGGAGGAGAGCGGCACCACGTCGAACCAGTCGCCGCCGACCTCGCTCACCACGCTGCTCGGCAGGTACCGGTAGGCGAGCTCCAGCCCCAGCGTGCGGTGGATCTCCTGCGGCAGCAGGCTGCGCTGCAGGGTGAGCGCCGTCTCCCGCTCGCGCCGGTAGAGCCGGCCGTTGTCGATCGCCAGCGCGGTGCGGGCGACCAGCTCCTCGGCCAGCGCCCGGTCCGCCGGGCCGAACGGCACCGGGTTGCGGGTGCGGATGAACTCCGCGCCGCCGAGCACCAGTCCGCGCGCCAGCAGCGGCACCATCAGGTACGAGTGCACCCCGGCGTCCAGGCTCGGCCGCACCCGGTCCGGCGAGGCCACGATCCTGCGCAGCGCCGCCTCGTCCACCTCCGAGACCAGGATCGAGCGGCCGGAGCGCAGGCTCTGCGCGTACACCGGCGCCGACTGCGAGGTCTCCCCGATCGCGTCGGCCGCGCCCGCCATCACCCCCTCGTCGTCCAGCTCCCCGACCGCCACCGCCCGCATCAGCACCGAGCCGTCCGGGGGCACCGGCGCCGGGTCCTCGCCGTCGAGCACCGTCGCGCGCAGGTCGACGGTGACGAAGTCGGCGAACCTCGGGATCACCACCTCCACCAACTCCCGGGCGGTGCGGTACAGATCGAGTGTGGTGCCGATCCGCCCGGACGCCTCGTTGAGCAGCGACAGCCGCTGCTGCGCGGCCCATGCCTCGTCCAGCGCCCGCTGCCGGGCGGCGGCCGCGTCCCGCTCCCGGGTGAACAGCAGCGCGTTGTCGATCGACACCGCCGCCCGCACCGCGAGCTCCCCGGCCAGCGCCAGGTCGTCGTCCCCGTACGGGCGGTCCGGCTCGGTCCGGTAGAACGCGGCCAGACCGACCGCCGAACCGCGCGCGATCAGCGGCACCACCATGAACGACTGGAGGTTCTGCTCGCGCGCGGCCGCCGCGCGCTCCGGATCGTCCCGGAACCAGGCCCGCCCGGCCTCGTCCATCCGCGGCACCAGCACCGGCGTGCGGTGGGTGAGCGCCCAGGCGTAGGGGGAGGAGGGGATGAAGCGGTGCACGCCGCCGGTCCGGTCGATCGGGCGCAGCGTCGAGTGCGGGGCCGAGTGGAAGGCCATCCGCCGCAGCACCGCCGAGCCGTCGCCCGACGGGCGGGCCTCGCGCTCGCCGCGCACCAGGTCGTCCAGCACCTCGACGACCACCGTGTCGGCCAGCCGGGGCGTCGCCACCTCGGCCAGCTCCTGGGCGGTCTGGGCGAGGTCGAGCGTGGTGCCGATCCGGGCCGAGGCCGTGTTCACCAGCGCGAGCCGCTCCTGCGCCGCCTTCGCCTCGCGCAGCGCCTGCTGGCGGTCGAGCACCGTCTGGTGCTGGCGCAGGTACAGCTGGGCGTTGTCGATGGCCACCGCGGCCCGGGAGGCCAGCTCGTCGCCGAGCGTGATGTCCGCCTCGGCGAAGGACTCCCGGTCGCCGCGCCGGGAGTAGACGACCATGCCGAGCGTGGTGCCGCGCGCCACCAGCGGGGTGATCCGCACCGAGCGCGGACGGTCGCCGAGGAAGGCCTGCAGGCCGTTCTCGGTGATCGCCTCGCTCAGCGGCGGCAGCTCCCAGGACGGCACCACCACCGTGCGCCCGGTGGCCAGCGCCCGCGTGTACGGGGAGTCAGGCGCCAGCTCGTAGACCGCGTCCACCGGCAGCGCGTCGGCCGGGTAGCGCGGGTCGGCGGTGGCCAGCGCCAGCCGGCGCACCCGCCGCGCGGCGGCGCGGTCCGGCGGCTCGACGTCGCGGCCGGTGGCCAGGGCCTCCAGGGCGAAGACGCCGCTGATGTCGGCCACCTTGGGCACCATCGCGTCGGCGAGCTCCCTGGCGGTCTGCCGCAGGTCCAGGGTGGTGCCGATGGAGGCGGTGGCCTCGGCGAGCAGGGCGAGCCGCTCCTGCGCGCGGGCGGCCCTGGTCTCGGCCTGGAAGCGCTCGGTCACGTCGACGACCGTCGAGCTCACCCCGAGTACGCGGCCGCCCTTGTCCTCCAGCCGGAAGTAGGAGGCCGACCAGGCGTGGTCGTGCGTCGGGTCGCCGGGCGTGCGGCCGTGCGAGCGGACGTCCACCACCGGCTCGCCGGTCTCCAGCACCCGGCGCATCACGCCCTCGCTCTCCGCGCCGTTGATGCCGGGCAGCAGCTCGGTCAGCCGGTGGCCGAGGTGCCGCTCCACCGGCAGCCCGTTGATCCGCGCCAGCGCCTCGTTGAGCCGCACGAAGGCGAGCCGGGTGTCGTACACGCTCATGCCGACCGGGGCCTGGGTGAAGAAGCCGTCCAGCACGGCCAGGTCCGCCTGGATCCGGCGCAGCGTCGTCACGTCCGACGCCACCGCGAGCACCAGCGGGGTGCCGCCGGGGCCGGCGATCGGATGGGTGCGGAACTCCAGGTTGACGTGGTGCCCGTCGCGGTGGCGCACCGGGAAGACGCCGGACCAGCCGCGGCCGTCGAGGATCTCCTGGAACAGTTCCAGCACCTCGGGACGCTGCTCGTCGGAGGTCAGCAGCTGCGCGGCGCGCGCGCCGATCGCCTCCTCCGCGGAGTAGCCGAGCAGTGCCTCGGCGTCGCCGCTCCAGTGCAGGATGCGGCCGTCGGCCTCGATCAGGGCGGTGGCGATCGGCACCATCAGCAGGGCCTCCGGGCCGTCGGCGCGGCCGGGCCCGGCGGCCTCGCGCCGCTCATGTCGCTTGTCCACCATGATCGGTCACCAGGAACCGCCCGGAGATCGCCGCCACCAGCCCTGCCATCTTCCCACGCGCCCCACCACCCCCGCGCGGCACGCGGCGGAGATCGCGGCCGTCGGCTACGCCGGGGCGCTCTGCAGGGTGCGCAGCAGGTGGAAACCGGCGGTGTCGACGGAGCGGCGGCCGTTGGCCAGCACGATCACCCCGATCCGCTTCTCCGGGTCGAAGGCCGTGAAGGAGCGGTAGCCCCCGGTGCCGCCGTTGTGCCAGATCCGCAGGTGGCCGCCCTGGCGGGCGTGCAGCCGGCCGCCGAGCCAGCCGAGGTGCATCCACGCGAACGGGTTCACCTGGTGCCGCACCTCGCGGGTCAGCGCGATGGCGGGCCCGAGCGGCGAGCCGTCGCCGTCGCCGGCCGCCAGCTGGGCCTGGAGGAAGACGGCCAGGTCGGCGGCGGTGGACTTGAGCGCGCCCGCCCCGGCGAGACCGGCGAGGTCCCAGCCCGGCACCGGGCGGCCGCCGGCGGTGTGGCCCGGGGCGAGCCGGGCCGCCTGCCGCTCGTCGGGCACGAGCACGGTGTCGGTGAGCCCGAGCGGCTCGCAGACCTCCTTCCGGACCAGCTCCCCGTACTCCAGGCCCGCCCGGTGCGCCAGGGCGAGGCCGAGCAGTCCGGCGCCGAGGTTGGAGTAGCGGAAGCTGCGCCCGGGCGCGGCGCGCACCTTGGTCCGCCCGAGGCTCGCGAGCAGCCACTCGGGGGTGCAGTGCGCGTACGGGTCGGGCTTGTTGGGGGTGAGCAGGGACGTCAGCAGCATGCCGGTGGGCAGCCGCGGCAGTCCGGAGGTGTGGGTCGCCAGGTGCCGCAGCGCGAACGGCTGCCGGCCCTTGGCGGGGACGGTGACGCCGGGCGGGAGCGCGTCGGCCAGGACGGCGGCGAGCGGCTCGTCCAGCGTGACGGTGCCCGCCAGGGTCAGCCGGGCGAGTGCGAGCGAGGTGAACACCTTGGTCACCGAGCCGATCTCGAACAGGGTGTCCGGACCGGGCCGTTCGCCGGACGGGCCGGGGCCGGTGCGTCCGGCGCCGCGGATCTCCACCGTGTCGTGGGCGAGGCCGGCGACCACCGCGCCGACCCCCTGGCCGGCGGCGCGGTCGGCGGTCTGCTGGACGAGGCTGCCAAGATCGTTCATGGCCCGAGCCTAGGAGCGGCGGGGGGCGGCGGCGTCCACCGTGACGACGATTTCGCCGCCGCCCCGCTCGTTCCCCGGAGGTACGGGGGGACGAGCGGGGCGGCGGGCCGCGTCAGCAGCTCAGGTTGTTGCCCGGAACGGTGCCGATCAGCTGGGTGAAGCGCTGGTAGGCGTTGATCCGGCTCTGCACCTGCGCGGGGTTGCCGCCGTTGCACTCCAGCGAGCCGTTGATGCTGCGGATGGTCTCACCGAAGCCGTAGCCGTTGACGATCGCGTTGTGCGGGGTCATGGTGCCCGGCCCGTTCTGGGTGTTCCAGTACCAGAGCGCGGTCTTCCAGGCGACGGCCGGGTCGGTCTGCACCAGGTTGGGGTTGCGCAGCAGGTCGATGCCGAGGGCGTCGCCGGCCGCCTTGTAGTTGTAGTTCCAGCTCAGCTGGATCGGTCCGCGCCCGTAGTACGCGGCCTGGCCGGCCGGGCAGCCGTACGACTTGGTGCTGTCGCAGTAGTGGGGGTAGTTGGCGGTGTTCTGCTCGACGACGTAGACCAGCGCGCCGGTCTCGTGGTTGACGTTGGCGAGGAAGGCCGCGGCCTCCTGCTTGCGGACCGTGTCGGTGCCGGTGGCCGCGAAGGCCGGGTAGGCGCTGAGCGCGTCGAGCAGGCCCTGGTAGGTGTAGAACGGGTTGCGGTTCGGGAACATCTGGTCGAACTGCGCCTGGCTGACCGGGAATCCGCCGGGGTTCGGCGTGGTGGTCGCGGTCGGCGTGACGGTCGGCGTGACGGTGGGGGTCGGCGTCGGGCCGGTGCCGCCGCAGGTGCCCTGGTCGGACCAGACGCCGGACCCGCCGGTGCTCGGCGGTTCGTTCTGGGTCCACCACTTGGCGAGCCAGTTGTGGCCGTTGTAGGAGACGCCGGCGCCGCCGGTGTAGACGGCGGAGGAGCTCCAGGGCGTGGCGCAGACGGCGGCGCTGGCGTTGGCCGCGGGCAGCAGCAGGACCACCGTCAGCGCCGTGGCGACGGCGGAGAGCAGTGCGAGCAGGCGTTTCATGGACACTTGATCACCCCTTGTGCGGTGTGGGGCCGCACGGTCGTGGAGGTAGGGACGTCGGGGCAGGGGAGCCGGGCCCCGCGGTGTGGGGGCACGTCGTGGGGGACGGGCCGACCGGGGTGCGGGCCGGTGCGGGGCTGACCCAGACTCAAGCGGAATGGTCTAGACCTGTCAAGGGGTTGGGGGCAAAACGTGTGCGGTGCGGGCGATTGCGCTCGAACGGCGCGCCGAACGGCGTGTCATGGCCAGGTCTCTCCATCTGGAAGGATGGCCGGGTGGACGAGACCCCCGATCCCGCGCCCCGTTCCGGGCCGGGCGCACCGATCCGCTCCGGCATCCCGGAGCACGGTCGGGTGCCCAAGTACTACGCAGTCAAGGGTGAGTTGGAGGCGCTGCTCGACGAACTCGGCGAGGGCGGCGTGCTGCCGACCGAGCGCGACCTCGCGGCCCGCTTCGAGGTGGCCCGCGAGACGCTCCGCCAGGCCCTGCGCGAACTGCTGATCCAGGGCCGGCTCCGGCGGCGCGGACGCAGCACGGTGGTGGCCGGCCCCAAGCTGGAGCAGCCGCTCTCGCTGGCCAGCTACACCGAGGGCGTGCGGCGCCAGGGCCGGGTCCCCGGGCGCACCCTGATCGGGCTGGAACGGCTCGGCGCCGACCCGCAGTTGGCCGGCCAGCTGCGGATCGCGCCGGGGGAGCCGGTCTGGCACCTGGAACGGGTGCTGCTCGCCGACGGCGAGCGGGTCGGCCTGGAGAGCACCTACCTCGCCGTCGGCCGGGTCCCGGCGCTGGACCTGGAGTTCGACCCCGGCTCCTCGCTGTACGCCTACCTCGCCGAGAAGGCGGGCATCGGCTTCGGCGCCGCCGACGAGCGGATCGAGACGGTGCTGGCCACCCCGCGCGAGGCCCTGCTGATCGGCACCCCGCCGGCGCTGCCGATGCTGCTGCTGCACCGGCTGACCCGGGACACCGACGACCGGCCGGTGGAGCGGGTGCGCTCGCTCTACCGGGGCGACCGGTTCAGCTTCACCACCCGCCTCGAAGCGGACTGACCGGAGTCCTGGGACAACGTCCGGGCCGGCTGACGGCGGACGCTAGTCCGGCGGGGCGAGCGCGGCGCGCAGCCGCTCGGCGACCAGCGCCGCGCCCGCCTCGTCGGGGTACGTCCGGCGCGGCCAGAAGAAGCCGCGCAGCCCGTCCTTGGGATTGCGCGGTACCACGTGCACGTGCAGGTGCGGCACCGACTGGCTGATCCGGTTGTTCGCCGCGACGAAGCTGCCCGCCGCGCCCAGCCCCCGCTCGACGGCCGCCGCCACCCGCTGGACCCGCAGGAAGAACGGGCCCACCTGCGCCGCCGGCAGGTCCGCCAGGGTGCGGTGGTGGGCCCGCGGCACCACCAGGACATGGCCCGGGAACAGCGGCCGGCGGTCCAGGAAGGCCACCGCCGCCTCGTCGTCCAGCACCCGGTGCGCGGGCTCCGTGCCCGCCACCACCGCACAGAAGACGCAGTCCATCCGCCCATTCAACCGGCCCGCCGCGGCCCCGGCATCCGCTCGGCGGAAGGCCGCCGGCGGGTCACCCGAGCGGACCTTGAGCGGGTGCGGACCGGGGCCGCCGGGGCGCATCGTGCAGGTGGGGCGCGCGGAGCGTCCCGTCGACGAGGAGGTGGCCCGGATGGCGGGCAGGTTCGAGGTGTACGAGGACGCCGGAGGCAAGTACCGGTTCCGGCTCAAGGCGGGCAACGGCGAGATCGTCGCCACCGGCCAGGGGTACGCGAGCAAGGACGCCGCCCACAAGGGCGTCGAGGCCGTCCAGCGGGCCGCGGACGGCGCGAGCGTCGTGGACGTGAAGCCAAAGGCCGCGGCCTGACCGCGGTGGCGCGGGCGGCGGGCACCCGAGT
>NZ_BAAAKJ010000088.1:1242-11145 GCF_039527695.1 Kitasatospora putterlickiae | reverse complement strand
CGGCGGCGGAGCTACTCGTAGCGGTAGAGCAGCGACTCCCGCTCGTTCCGCTCGATCGCCTCGATGGTCAGCGCCGGGTCCGCCAGGTGCGCGAGGGTGACCTCGGCCGAACTCGGCTGGGCGTCCGGGGCCAGCCAGTTCTCCGGCTTCCACGCCGAGCCGCGCAGGAACGCCTTCGGGCAGTGCCCGTACACCTCCTCGACCGCGACCACGATCGCGCTGCGCGGCGGCTTGCCGACCGCCGTCAGCTGCTCCAGCAGCCGCGGGTCGGTGGAGACGCAGGCCCGCCCGTTGACCCGCAGCGTGGTGTCCCGGCCCGGCACGACGAAGATCAGCCCGACCCGGCCGGTCTCCACGATGTTGTGCAGGGTGTCCAGCCGCTTGTTGCCCGTCGCGTCCGGGATCGCCAGGGTGAACTCGTCGAGCACCGACACCAGGCCGGCCGGCCCGCCGCGCGGGGACACGTCGCAGCGCCCGGCGGCGTCCGCGCTGGCGACGAACACCAGCGAGGAGCAGGCGATCAGCTTCCTGGCGACATCGTGGATGCGGTCCACCTGCTTGCGGCGCGCGCCCTCGCCCGGCTGCTCGTAGACGTCCCGCAGCCGGGCGGTGTCGCGCACGGCGTCCGCGCTGAGCGCGGCGAAGACGCTGGAGGGCCCCTGCGGCCCGGGAACTGACGGAACGGCGATCTCCGGTGTGCTGGTCATACCGGCAAACGTAACGGAGGCCTCCGGGACCGACCAGGGCCGCCCGGCTCAGATGGTGAGCGGAACCGGGTGCACCTCGTCCGCCGGGTGCCCGGCGCGCTCGTGGACGCGCTGCACGGCCTCCTTCGAGGGCGCCTCGGAGAGGCAGTAGACGACGCCGGCCTCCGGGTCGGCCCACGCCTGCTCGAACCGCACGCCCTCGGGGCCCTGCAGGTCCAGATCGGCCTGGTGCGCCATCCGCAGCTGGTCCTCGGTGATGCCGGCCATCCCGTGGTGGACGTCCATGAACTTGGCCATCGCGCTCGCACCTCCTGGGGCCGGGGCCCGCGCCCGGCCCGAAACCCGCCCCTCCCACCAGCTTGCGCCCCCGCGCACCCGTGCGCACTCCCGCCCGTTCCCACCGTTCGCGCTCATTCCCGCCACCCCCGTGAAACAGCCCACACCCCGGCCCCCTCCCTCCAGCCGTGGCGCCGTGGCACAATGACCGCAGTAGTAGCAGTGACGTTCAGCGCACTCCGGGGTCGGTGAAAATCCGAACCGGCGGTTACAGTCCGCGACCCGTCCGCAGCCAGCGGCCGGTTGACCAGGTGAAATTCCTGGACCGACGGTTAAAGTCCGGATGGGAGGCGTGCGCGGCGGACGAGTGAGCAGGACCCGTGGTCCCCCGGTGGACCGCGGGAGGCGTGTACGGCGGCGGTCGAGGGCTCCCCTCCTCCGGCGTCCGGAACGGCGACGGCCCGACGAGGGCCCGCGGCCGTCCGGCGGCCCGTGCACCCGGCCGGCCGTCCGTGTCATCTCCCGTGCCGCACCCCGGAGTCCGCGCCCCAAGCGCGAGGAGAACCCGGGTGTTCACCGGCATCATCGAAGAGCTCGGCGAGGTCGTGTCGATCGAGGAGATCGGCGACTCCTCGCGGATCCGTCTGCGCGGCCCGGTGGTCTGTCAGGGCGCGCGGCACGGCGATTCCATCGCGGTCAACGGCGTCTGCCTGACCGTCGTCGACACCCCCGAGGAACTGGCCGCCGACACCGGCGAGTTCAGCGCCGACGTGATGGCCGAGACCCTCCACCGTTCCAGCCTGGGCGAGTTGAAGCCCGGCTCGGCGGTCAACCTGGAACGCGCCATGGCGCTCGGCGCCCGGCTCGGCGGACACCTGGTGCAGGGTCATGTCGACGCCACCGGCCGGCTGTTGAGCAGGGAGCCGGGGGAGCGCGACGCCGCCGGGAACCTCCGCTGGGAGGTGCTGCGGTTCTCGCTGCCGGAGTCCATCACCCGCTACCTGGTGGAGAAGGGCTCGATCACCGTCGACGGCGTCAGCCTCACCGTGGTCGAGGCCGCCCGCGACAGCTTCACCGTCAGCCTCATCCCGGCGACCCTCGCGCTGACCACGCTCGGCACCAGGGCCGTCGGCGAGAGCGTCAACCTGGAGGTCGACGTGCTCGCCAAGTACGTGGAGCGGCTGCTGGAGTCCCGCACCCTGCCCCCGACGGGCCAGACGGGCCAGACGGGTCCGGCGGTCACCGGGGAGGAGCGGTGAACTGGCTCAACGGTGACGCCTTCACGGTGCTCGGCCAGCACGTGAAGTGGTCCGACATGGTCGGCAACCTGTTCGGCATGGCCGCCCTCGCCCTCGGCTGGCGCCGCTCGGTCTGGAGCTGGCCGGTCCAACTGCTCTCCGGCCTGGTCCTGATCACCGCCTACCTGTCCGGCGACGTGCCCGGCATGGTCGGCAAGCAGCTGATCGTGGTCGCCACCGCCGCCTGGGGCTGGAACCAGTGGCGGCGCGGCCGGCAGGGCGACGGCCAGTTCGCCGTCCGCTTCGCCACCTGGCCCGAACGGGCCGCGCTCGCCGCCGGCACCGCGGCCGGCACCGCCCTGCTCGCCTGGGCCTTCCTGACGATCCCCGCGCTCGGCTCGTGGAGCCCGTGGGCGGACGCCTACATCTTCGTCGGCACGCTGGCGGCCATGGTCGCGCAGGCCCGCGGCTGGGTGGAGTTCTGGTTCGCCTGGATCGCCGTCGACGTGGTCGGCGTGCCGCTCGCCTTCAACACCGGCTACACCTTCTCCGGCCTCACGTACTCCGTCTACTTCGTCCTGGTCCTGCTCGGGCTGCGCTCGTGGTGGCTGAACACCCGTGCGCCGCGCCTCACGTCCACCACCGTCCCGCAGGGAGCAACGGCATGACCGAGAACCAGCAGCCCGACGACCTCGTCCTCGACCCGGTCGAGCGTGCCATCGCCGACATCGCGCTCGGCCGCGCGGTGATCGTCGTCGACGACGAGGACCGCGAGAACGAGGGCGACATCGTCTTCGCGGCCAGTGCCGCCACCCCCGAACTGATGGCCTTCACCATCCGCTACAGCTCCGGCGTGATCTGTGCCCCGATGACCGGCGCCGAGCTGGACCGGCTCAGGCTCCCGCCGATGACCCAGGTCAACGAGGACCGCAAGGGCACCGCCTACACCGTCTCGGTGGACGCCCGCGAAGGCGTCGACACCGGCATCTCGGCCGCCGACCGGGCCCGCACCGTACGGCTGCTCGCCTCGCCCGGCACCGGGCCCGGCGACCTCGCCCGCCCCGGGCACGTCTTCCCGCTGCGCGCCGTCGAGGGCGGCGTCCTGGTCCGCCCCGGCCACACCGAGGCCGCCGTCGACCTGGCCCGGCTCGCCGGACTCCCGCCGGCCGGCGCGATCGCCGAGGTGGTCAACGACGACGGCACCATGGCGCGGCTGCCCGAGCTGGTCGCCTTCGCCCGCGCGCACAACCTGGCGATCATCTCCATCGAGGACCTCATCGCCTACCGCCGCCGCACCGAACTGCACGTGGACCGGGCCGCCGTCACCGCGCTGCCCACCGCCTACGGCGAGTTCACCGCCGTCGGCTACCGGGGCACCCTCGACGGCGTCGAGCACATCGCCCTGGTCGCCGGCGGCCTGGACGCCGACGGCCGGCTGCCGGACGGCGAGGACGTGCTGGTCCGGGTCCACTCCGAGTGCCTGACCGGCGACGTGCTCGGCTCGCTGCGCTGCGACTGCGGCCCGCAGCTCCAGGCCTCGCTGCGCCGGGTCGCCGAGGCCGGCCGGGGCGTGGTGCTCTACCTGCGCGGCCACGAGGGCCGGGGCATCGGCCTGGCGCACAAGCTGCGCGCCTACGAGCTCCAGGAGCGGGGCCGCGACACCGTCGACGCCAACCTCGACCTCGGCCTGCCCGCCGACGCCCGCGACTACAGCATCGGCGCCCAGATGCTCTGCGACCTCGGCGTGCGGTCGCTGACCCTGCTGACCAACAACCCGGAGAAGCTCACCGCGCTCACCGAGCACGGCCTCAAGGTCAAGGGCCGCGAAGCGGTCGAGATCCCGGCCGGCGAGCACAACGCGCGCTACCTGCGCACCAAGCGCGACCGGATGGGCCACGAGCTGCCCGGCCTCGACGCCTGAGCCCCCTACCACCACCCGAACCACCGAAAGGCACCCGCACATGAGCGGCCACGGAGCCCCCGAGCTGACCATCGACAACGCCGCCGGCCTCAAGGTCGCGGTGATCGCCGCCCAGTGGCACGAGCAGGTGATGAACGGCCTCCTCGACGGCGCCCACCGCGCCCTCAAGGAGCTGGGCGTCGCCGAGCCGACCGTGCTGCGCGTCCCCGGCACCTTCGAGCTGCCGGTCGCCGCCAAGCGCCTCGCCGACCGCGGCTACGACGCCGTGATCGCCCTCGGCGTGGTGATCCGCGGCGGCACCCCGCACTTCGACTACGTCTGCCAGGCCGCCACCGCCGGCCTCACCCAGGTCGCCGTGGACACCGGCGTCCCGGTCGGCTTCGGCGTGCTGACCTGCGACGACGAGCAGCAGGCGCTCGACCGGGCGGGCCTGCCGGGCTCCGCCGAGGACAAGGGCCACGAGGCGGTCACCGCGGCCGTCGCCACCGCCGTCGCCCTGCGCGCGCTCTGACCCGGCCGGCCGGACCGGCCCCCGGACCGTGGACGTCCACCGGACTGTCCACGGTCCGGAACCGTTTACCGTCCGGCCGACCGCACGCCGTAAGGTGAGTCCCATCATGGCTTCGAAGACATTCGAGGAGCTCTTCACCGAGCTCCAGCAGAAGGCCGCCACCGGCGACCCCTCGTCCTCCCGTACCGCGCAGCTCGTCCAGCAGGGCGTCCATGCGATCGGCAAGAAGGTCGTCGAGGAGGCCGCCGAGGTCTGGATGGCCGCCGAGTTCCAGTCCGACGAGCAGACCGCCGAGGAGATCTCCCAGCTCCTCTACCACCTTCAGGTGATGATGGTCGCCCGCGGACTGACGCTCGACGACGTCTACAAGTACCTCTAGGCCCAGGCCCGGAACCCCCCTTCATCCACACCGAACAGGTAAGGAACCAACCTCCATGCTGCGCATCGCCGTCCCCAACAAGGGTTCGCTCTCGGGTCCTGCGGCGGAGATGCTCCATGAGGCCGGCTACCGGCAGCGCAAGGACGCCAAGGAACTGGTCCTGGTCGACCCGGGCAACCAGGTCGAGTTCTTCTTCCTGCGCCCGCGCGACATCGCCGTCTACGTCGGCTCCGGCCGCCTCGACGTCGGCATCACCGGCCGCGACCTGCTGCTGGACTCGCACTCCAACGCCGAGGAGGTGCTCGCGCTCGGCTTCGCCGGCTCGACCTTCCGCTTCGCCCGCCCGGTCGGTGTGGACGTCGAGGACGTCAAGGGCCTGGAGGGGCTGCGGATCGCCACCTCCTACACCGGCCTGGTCGAGCAGCACCTCGCCGACCACGGGGTGAAGGCCACCGTCACCAAGCTGGACGGCGCGGTGGAGACCGCGGTGCAGCTGGGCGTCGCCGATGTGATCGCCGACGTGGTGGAGACCGGCACCAGCCTGCGCAACGCGGGCCTGGAGGTGTTCGGCGAGCCGATCCTGATCTCCGACGCCGTGGTGATCCGCCCCAAGGGCGCCGGCGAGGACCCGGCCGTCGACCAGTTCCTGCGCCGCCTGCAGGGCGTGCTGGTGGCCCGCCGCTACGTGCTGATGGACTACGACATCCGCGCCGAGAACGTCGGCGCCGCCGTCGCGCTGACCCCCGGCCTGGAGTCGCCGACCGTCTCCCCGCTGCACACCGAGGGCTGGGTGGCGGTCCGCTCGATGGTGCTCCGCAAGGAGGCCCAGCAGATCATGGACGACCTGTGGGGCATCGGCGCCCGGGCCATCCTGGTGACCAACATCCACGCCTGCCGCCTCTGAGCGACCTCCGGACGTAAGCACCGGTTGAATGGGGTGGGGCCGCCGTCCGGCGTCCCCACCCCTTCCCTCGTCCCGGTACCACTCGAACCAGCACCCCCGGAGCCCCCTCGTGTCCACCCCCGCCGAGTTCCCCGTCACCTGGGCCCCGCGCCGCACCCGCGCCGTGCTGCTGCCGGTCTGCGCGCTGCTGGTGGTGATGTTCGCCGCGATGGCGATCGCCCTCCCGGCGAACTGGCAGCTCAACGACCGGATCATGATGGCGGTCAGCGGCGTGCTGTTCGCCGGTGTCGGCCTGATGCTGGCCCGGCCGAGGGTCAGCGCCGACGCCGAGGGCGTGACCGTGGTCAACTTCGTCCGCAGGCGCCGGCTGGCCTGGGCGGAGATCGTCGGCGTGAACTTCCGCCAGGGCGACCCGTGGGCCACCCTCGATCTCGCCGACGGCACCTCGCTGGCCGCCATCGGCATCCAGTCCGGGGTGGGCAAGGCCCAGGCCATCGCCGACGCCCGCGCCCTGCGCGACCTGGTCGCCCGGCACAGCGGCTGACCTCGGGGGCCGGTCCCCGGGCGCGGCCGAACGGGGATCCTACATCCGTACGGGTATGGTCTACGCTGGTAAAAGCGGGGCAAAGTCGTTGTCCTGCCCGAAAACGACCAGAGGAGTGACACTCCCCGTCCATGGACGATCCGTCCGGTAGTACCTGCGCCGCCCTCCTTTCAGACACCGAAAGGCAGGCGGCACTGTGATCACCGCCTGGCTGCTGCTCTTCGCGGCCCTCCTGCTCATCCTCGCCAACGGCCTCTTCGTGGCCGCCGAGTTCGCCTTCGTGACCGTGGAGCGCGGCGCCGTCGAGCGCGCCGCCGAGGCCGGGGACGCCAAGTCCGGCCGGGTCTCCCGGGCCCTGCGACACCTCTCCTTCGAGCTCTCCGGCGCCCAGCTCGGCATCACCGTCACCTCGCTGGTGGTCGGCATGCTCGCCGAGCCGGCGCTGTCGACCCTGCTAAAGCCGGTGTTCACCGGCATCGGCCTGCCCGCCGGCGTCGCCCGGGGCGCCGCCGTGGTGATCGGCATGCTGCTCGCCACCGTCGTCCAGATGGTGATCGGCGAGCTCGTCCCGAAGAACTGGGCGATCTCCCACCCGCTCCAGGTGGCCCGCGCGGTCGCCGCCCCGCACATGACCTTCTCCCGGGTCTGCCGTCCGCTGATCAGCGTCCTGAACGGCTCCGCGGACCGCACCGTGCGCGCCTTCGGCATCGAGCCGCAGGAGGAGCTGGGCCACGCCCGCACCCCCGCCGAACTGGTCTCGCTCGCCCGGCACTCCGCCAAGGCGGGCGCGATAGACGAGGAGTCGGCCACCCTGTTCGTGCGGACCCTCGGCCTCGGCGACCTCACCGCCGAGTCCGTGATGACCCCCCGCGTCGACGTGTCCGCCCTCCAGCGCGACGCCAGCGCCGCCGACGTCCTCAACCTCACCCGGGCCACCGGCCTGTCCCGCTTCCCGGTCTACGCCGACAGCCTGGACGAGGTCACCGGCACCGTCACGCTCAAGGACGCGCTGGCCGTCCCGGCCGCGCGGCGCGCCACCGTCCGGGTCGGCGACCTCGCCGTCCCGCCGCTGCTGGTGCCCGAGACGCTCCCCGCCGAGCGGCTGCTCGACCAGCTGCGCAGGCTCCAGCCGATGGCCATCGTGGTCGACGAGTACGGCGGCACCGCCGGCGTGGTCACCGTCGAGGACATCGTCGAGGAGATCGTCGGCGCGGTGCAGGACGAGCACGATCCGGCCGACACCCCCGAACTGCTGCCGCTGGCGCCGGTCGACGGGCAGCCCGTCTGGGCGGCCGACGGCCGCGCCCGGCTCGACCAGCTGGAGGCCATCGGCCTGCACGCCCCCGAGGGCCCGTACGAGACGCTGGCCGGTCTGGTCGCCGACCTGCTCGGCAAGCTCCCCGACCCCGGTGAGCAGACCGAACTGCCCGGCTGGCGGTTCACCGTCGAGGCCGTGGACCGGCACCGGACCAGCCGGGTCCGGGTGGAACGGACCGCCGAGCACCACCACTTCTTCGGCGACGACGAGGACGGGACCCGATGACCGCGCTCCAACTGGCCGTCGCGCTCCTGCTGCTGCTCGGCAACGCCTTCTTCGTCGGCGCCGAGTTCGCCGTGGTGTCGGTGCGCCGCAGCCAGATCGAACCGCTCGCCGAGGCCGGCAACAAGCGCGCCCGCACCGTGCTGCACGCGCTGTCCAACGTCTCCGCGATGCTCGCCGCCGCCCAGCTCGGCATCACCGTCTGTTCGCTGGGCCTGGGCGCGCTCGCCGAGCCGACCATCGCCCATCTGCTGGAGGGCCCGTTCCACGCGCTGGGCATCCCCGCCGGCCTCCAGCACCCGCTGGCGTACGGCATCTCGCTGGCCCTCGTGGTCTACCTGCACATGGTGATGGGCGAGATGGTGCCGAAGAACATGGCGCTGGCCGGCCCCGAGAAGGCCGCGCTCTGGCTCGGCCCGCCGCTGGACCGGCTGGCCCGCTGGCTGGCGCCGGTGATCGCCTTCCTCAACGCCTTCGCCAACGGCGTGCTCAAGCTGTTCAAGGTGGAGGCCAAGGACGAGGTGGAGTCGGTGTTCACCACCGAGCAGCTGATGTACCTGCTCGCCGACTCCGGGGACGCCGGCCTGCTGGAGAAGGACCGCCAGGAGCGTCTGGAGGACGCCCTGGAGATGGGCCGCCGCCCGCTCACCGACGTCCTGCTCCCCCCCGAGCAGCTGGTCACCGTGGACACCAAGGTCACCGCCGCCCAGATCGAGGAGCTGGCGCTGCGCACCGGCTTCTCGCGCTTCCCGGTCACTGACGGCGACCCGGCCGGCCACGGCTACCTCGGGTACCTGCACCTCAAGGACATCCTGGACGTCGAGGACCCGACGGTGCCCGTCCCGGCCCGCCTGTGGCGGCCGATCACCGTGCTGCGCGGCACCCTGCCGCTGGACGACGCGCTGGGCGCGATGCGCCGGGCCGCCTGCCACCTCGCGGCCGTGCTCGACCAGGACGGGCGCACGCTCGGCGTGGTGATGCTGGAGGACGTGCTGGAGGAGCTGGTCGGCGAGGTGCACGACCCGGACCACCGTTCGGCGGCCTGAGCGCCCCGGAGTTCCTGACACGGCTTCGCTCTGGGCGATTCCGCTCTGAGCGTTCCGCGGTTCCCATGCCGGCCACCCGTTGTGCAGGGTGGTCGGCATGAGACTTCTCCTGCTGGGTGGTACGGAGTTCGTGGGGCGCGCCGTCGCCGAGGCGGCGCTGGAACGGGGATGGGAGGTGACGGTCTTCCACCGGGGGACGCACGCCGCACCGGCCGGGACGCGGGTCCTGCACGGGGACCGCACGGCCGGGGACGGGCTCGCCGCCCTCGCCGAGGGGGAGTGGGACGCGGTGGTGGACACCTGGTCGGCCGCCCCGTCGGTGGTGCGCGACAGCGCCCGCCTGCTGGCCGGCCGGGTCGGCCGCTACGCGTACGTGTCCAGCCGCTCGGTGTACGCCTACCCGACGCCGGCCGGGTCCGACGAGAGCGCCCCGGTGGTGGACGGTTCGCCGGACGACGGCGAGGTGCCGTACGCCGAGTCCAAGCGCGGCGGCGAGCTGGCGGCGCTGGACGCGTTCGGCGACCGGGCGCTGCTGATCCGCGCCGGGCTGATCGTCGGACCGTACGAGAACATCGGCCGGCTGCCCTGGTGGCTGAACCGGATCGCCCGCGGCGGCCCGGTGCTCGCCCCCGGCCCGCGCGACCTCGCCCTCCAGTTCATCGACGTCCGCGACCTCGCCGCCTGGACCCTGGACGCGATCGAGGCGGGCCTCGGCGGCCCGTTCGACCTGGTCGGGCCGCGCGGGCACTGCACCACGGGCGAGCTGCTGGAGGCCTGCGCCGCGGTCACCGGCGGGGACGCCGAACTGCGCTGGACGGCCCCGGAGGCGATCGCCGC
>NZ_BAAAKJ010000088.1:0-1172 GCF_039527695.1 Kitasatospora putterlickiae | reverse complement strand
CTGCGCTGCCGGCCGGCGGCCGAGACGGTGGCCGACACCTGGGCGTGGCTGCGCTCGATCGGCGGCGTCGCCCCGCGGCGCCCGGACCGGCCGACCGTCGGCCTGGACCCGGAGAAGGAGGCCAAGGCGCTGGCCGGCTGACGGCGCCCGCACCCGCCTGGGCCGGGGCTACATGGCCCTAGCCCCGGCCGTCGATCAGCTCGCCGTAGGCCTGCACGAGGTCCGGCAGCCGCAGCGTGGCGAGGTCCTCCCGGCCGGGCGGCTCGCGCAGCAGGGTGAGCCGCAAATCCCGGTAGGCGCAGGACTTCTCGTACAGGGTGCGGATGAACCGGCCGTTGCCGAGCTCGTCGATCCAGCCCTCGCGGACCACGTGGGTGCAGATCGAGGCCAGTTCCTCGGCGGCGTCCTCGTCCCAGCCGTCGCCGTCCTGCCCGGCGAGCGCGGCGCCGATCGCGGTCAGCTCGCCGGGGCGGTAGCTGGGGAAGTCGACCCGGGTGGTGAAGCGGGAGTTGAGGCCGGGATTGGTGGACAGCAGCCGGTTCATGCCCTCCGGGTAGCCGGCCAGGATCACCACCAGCCGGTCCCGGTTGTCCTCGGCGCGCTTGAGCAGCACCTGGAGCGCCTCGTCGCCGTACGCGTCGCCCTTGCTGTAGCCGGAGTTGGAGAGGCTGTAGGCCTCGTCGATGAAGAGCACGCCGTCCAGCGCGGAGTCGATGAGCTCGTTCGCCTTGACCGCCGTCTGGCCGAGGAACTCGCCGACCAGGTCGGCTCGTTGGGCCTCCACCAGATGGTCGCCGGAGAGCAGGCCGAGGGCGTGGAAGACCCGGCCGAGGATCCGCGCGACGGTGGTCTTGCCGGTTCCGGAGGGGCCGGAGAAGACGAAGTGCCGCTTGGGCGGCTGGACCGGCAGGCCCTGTTCGGCCCGCAGCCGGGCCATCCGCAGCTGCGCGGAGAGCGCCCGGACCTGCCGCTTGACCGGCTCCAGGCCGACCATCCGGGAGAGTTCGGCCAGGGCCGCTTCCAGCTCGGCCTGGTCGCCCTCGCGTTCGAGCGCCGGATAGCTGTTGGCGACGCGCGGGAGGGCGGCCTCGCCGCGGGCCGGCGCGGGCGCGGCCGGGGAGAGGGCCGGCGGCTGCGGCGCGGTGGAGCCGGAGAGGCCGAGGGTGGCGTCG
>NZ_BAAAKJ010000087.1:29525-30494 GCF_039527695.1 Kitasatospora putterlickiae | reverse complement strand
CGGCCCACTCGCCGGCCGCCGCCCCGAGCAGCCGGGCCACTCCCGCTCCCCGGGAGCGCTGGAGCGCCTGTTCGGCGGCGACCGTGTCGGCCAGCCTGCGGGCCGTCAGCACGAGGACCACCGCCGCGAGCAGGGCGAGCAGGGCGCCCGGGACGGCGATCTCGGAGCGGACCGTCAGGGCCGGCACCACCTGGCCGTCGACGGCGGCGGGCAGGGCGCTGCGCACCGTGGTGTCGGCCAGCGCGGGTTCGGCGCCCCGGTAGACCGAGCGGGCGGTGTCCGAGCGGGCGAAGGCGGCCACCCGGCCGCGCAGCGCGGAGAGTTCGGGCAGGCTCGACCGCCCGGTGTCGGGCAGGGCCAGCCAGACGGCGATCGCGCGGTCCCCGTAGCCGGGCAGCGCGGTCAGGGCCGCGGTGTCGACCGGCATCAGGGCGCGGCCCGCGCCGTCGGCGCCTTCGAGGCCGGCCCAGAACGCGGCGGCGTCCGGGTCGGGCCGGTAGACGCCGGTCACCAGGAGGGTGAGCGGGTCGCCGGTGCCGGGGTGGCGGACGGGCACGGTGGCGCCGCTGTCCACGCCGAGCCGGTCGGCGGCCTCCGCGGGGAGGGCCACGCGCAGCGCACCCTCGGGGGCGGCGTCCTGGGCGTCCGGCCAGGCGCCGCTGCGCAGTCGGGCGTAGCGGCCGGCGTCGGGCAGGGCCACCGGGATGGCGGCGAGCGTGGTGTCACCGGCCCGCTGGCGCGCGGCGGGCGGCAGCGGCAGGTTGATCGCGGAGGCGCCGCGCACGGCGGTCTCGGTGCGGAACGGGGTACCGGCCATCGTCCGGGCCAGCGCCGCGCGCACCGCCCGGTCGGCGTCGGGCAGGCCGTGCGCCGACCAGCGTCCGTTCACCTCGATCGACCGTCCGGCGTCGGCGGCGAGCCGGTCGCGCACCCCGGCGGTGGCCGCCGAGCGGGCCAGTCCGGCCACCG
>NZ_BAAAKJ010000087.1:28491-29498 GCF_039527695.1 Kitasatospora putterlickiae | reverse complement strand
GGCCACCAGCACGCTCACGGCCACGGCCGCCAGCACCGGCCCGCGCCGCGCGAACCGCCGTCCCGCTCCCGCCAGTGCCATCCACCGCTCCCCTCGCCGCCCTCCGCACCGGGTCGGGCGCGCACGCCAGGGGCGCGCCCGGGACGCGGAGTTGAGGTCTACCACAGCGACGCCCATGTGGTCTGTACCAATTCTGGTACGAGCCCGCATCCTGCCTGACGCGTCGACAGATCGCCCGGGCAGGGGGACGTTTGTGTCCGTCCGGGCCGAGTTTCTGCCCGGACGGGACGGCTGGGCGGGAGCGCGCGATCCTGCCGCGCGCCCGGCGGACCGGGCGCCGGGTCAGGGAAGGGAGGGCACGGCCGGGACGAGAACGGGGCCGGTCGGCTGGAGCACGGGCTCGCCCGGGTCGGGGAGCGGCTCGACCGGGACGTGGTTCGAACCGAGCGGGAGGTAGTACACGTCACCGGGGAAGAAGATCTGCGCACCGCTCGCGAGCGTGGCCGGCGCGCTGAGGCAGAGCTTCAGCTGGGTGAGGGCGAACGGCATGCCGCCGACCCAGTAGTTGACGTTGTACGAGGCCATGCACTGCTGCTGCCGCGAGAGCTGCAGCATCGAGGGGTTCGACGGCAGGGTCGTGAAACCGGGAGCGGGCGCCTGCGCGACGTTCACCGGCCCGGGATCGGTGGCGGGCCCCTGCGCCGCGTGGGCGGTTCCGGCGGCCAGGGCCAGCAGCGGGGCCAGCACGGCCGCGGTGGCCGCCGCGGCGAGCGATCGGCGAAGACTCATGGGCGGAACACTCCTTCGGGAGAACGGAATCGGCGCCCGGCCCCCTCTCGGCGGCCGACGCCATGGACCGAATCCTGTCGGTCCCGGCCGGCACGGCGACATCCCATGTTTCTGGTCTGTTTCCCGGCCCGCCGCGCCGGCGGCCGGAGCCTTGGCGATCCGCAGTCAAATGACTGATGCGGCGCAGCCCCGGCCTGACGCAATCTCCTGGTGCGCGG
>NZ_BAAAKJ010000087.1:24022-28466 GCF_039527695.1 Kitasatospora putterlickiae | reverse complement strand
GCCCGCCGCGCACGAGCCCTGTCATCCGCCCGCGTCACAGCCGCGGGCAGACCCTGAAAGCGAGTTCCACCGTGACCCTCAAGACCTCCACCTGGGCGACCGCCGTGGCGAGCGCGGTCGCCGGGGCGGCGCTGCTCCTCTCGGCGACGCCGGCCTCCGCGGCGAACCCCCCGTACGACGGCTGCCCGGCCTGGGCGCTCTGCCTCTACCAGAACAGCGGCGGCACGGGCTCCAAGGCGATCGTGGTCCCGCCGGCCGCCGGCGGCAACACGGAGATCGTGCGCCTCACCAAGGTCCACTTCCTGAACAACGTCCTGGCGGACAACCAGGTGTCCTCCTGGATCAACAACTCCCAGTGCTCGATCGAGTTCTGGGACGACCCCTACGGCGAGCTGCACCCGTCCCAGGTCGACTACACCCCGACCTGGAGCTGGGGCGCGAAGGCCGACTACGACGCCGGCGGCCCCGAGTACTACAACAACGACCGGATCTCCGCCCTCCGCTTCTACTGCCCCTAACGGCCGGCCCGGTCCGGTCCGCCGGTGCCGTCCCCGGCGAACCGGACCGCTCGCCGCGCCCCGCCCCCCGGTCTCACCAGGAGCCGGGGGCGCTTCCATGGCCCGACGACCCCCGACGACCCCCGACGAACCTTCGGAACGAGGTCCCGTGAAACGTCTACGACCACCGGCCGCACTGCTGTCCGGCCTGCTGCTCTGCGTCACCCTGCCCGCGCTCGTCTCCACGGCACCGGCCTCCGCCGACCCGGCGGCCACCGGCGCCGTCACCGCCGGACCCGGCGCCGAGGGCCCGGACCTGAGCCACGCCAACCGCACCGGCCCGCCCCCGGGCATGCCCGACTGGTCCCGCGTCGGCTTCCGCGGCGGCCAGCGGCTGCCCGGCGACGGCGACCTGACCGGTGACGCCGGCTGCCGCGTCACCCCGGACCGGCTCGCCTCCCAGTACTCCGTCCGCCCGGACGACGGCGTCGACGACACCACCGGGCTCCAGCGGGCGATCGACGACATCAAGGCCAACTGCTCGCCGAACGCCAACTTCAACAGCCTCTCGCTGATCTCCCTGCCCTCCGGCCGGATCGACCTCTCCCGGCAGGTCTACGTCGACGCCGACTACCTCGTCCTGCGCGGCCAGGGCTCCGGCACCGGCGGCACCCGTCTGGTGTTCCGGCCCGATGCCAACACCCGTTACGACACCCTGGTCAACGGGCGCTGGGACCAGGACGGCATGAAGGCCGGCAGCGGCGCCGACGTCGGCACCGGCGGCTGGATCTGGCCGGGCCGCGGCCTGTTCCGCGTCCAGACCCGGGACATCGCCGAGCGCTACCAGGACGACTGGGCCGCCGCCCCGGCGAACCGCAAGGACATCTTCGAGGGCAGCGTCAACCAGCACTGGGCCTCCGGCATCAAGGTCGCCACGAAGGCCGCCGACCCCGGCTGGGCGGCCCGCCAGGGCCAGGACGTCGTCCAGTTGGACGCCAAGGCCGACATGAAGAAGTTCTCCCCGGGCGGCTACGTCTGGGTCGGCGCGGCCAACAGCGTCAAGTTCTACGAGCAGCAGGGCGTCTCCGACCGCGGCCAGATGGACAACCTCCACATGCGCCAGCAGATGTTCCGCGTCAGCGCGGTCGACGCCGCGGCCAAGACGGTCACCCTGGACCGCCCGCTGGAGTGGGACCTGCCGGTCGACTCGACCTCCGACGGCTCCCCCGCGCTCGGCGACAAGCCGTACGCGAGCAAGGTCACCCCGCTGAAGGTGGTCCAGGGCGTCGGCTTCGAGGACTTCGCCTTCACCCAGGAGATGACCGGCCTGCCCAGGCTCGGCGGCGGCACCTACGACCTGACGCCCGCCCAGGCCGTGCACAACTACGGCAACCTGGCGCCCGAGTACGCGATGCACGGCATCGTCTTCAAGTGGGCCGCCAACGACTGGGCCCGCGGGCTGAAGGCCGAGATGACCGGCTCGCACCCGATCGTCACCGAGGACGCCCGCAACATCCAGGTCGAGCGCAACAGCTTCGACGGCGCCTGGAACAAGGGCAAGGGCGGCAACGGCTACCTGCGCGGCAGCCGGGTCTGGGACTCGCTGTACGCCTACAACCTGAGCCGCAACCTGCGCCACTTCACCTTCCAGTGGTCGGCCAGCGGCAACGTCGCCTTCCGCAACGACCTCGACTCCGACCTCAACCTGCACGGCGGGTGGGAGCACAACAACCTGTTCGAGCAGAACACCCTGCGGGTCCCCTACGAGCACCGCTCCGGCAACTGCCAGACCAACTGCGGCGGCGAGGGCGGCGAGATCGACGAGGGGACGTGGTACCCGGTCTGGTGGGCGGCCGGCCCCAAGGCGGTCAAGTGGTCCGGCTCCTCGGGCCCGCAGAACGTGTTCTACAACAACACCATGGTCAAGCAGGCGACGCCGGGCGGCCCGTTCGAGCCGTACGCCCCGTACGGCAGCCAGTCCGGCACCGCCTTCCAGTTCGGCTCCGCCAACGGCAACCCGGCCAGGTTCCAGCCACTGGGCCAGGGCGGCCAGGCGATCCCGGACTGGGGCGGCCGGGAGACCCTCGACTACACCGGCCAGGGCGTCGTCCCCACCGATGTCGGCAAGCGGCCCTCGCTGTTCCTGCGGGACGCCGGCGGCGAGCTCGACCCCCGCACGAACAACCGCCGCAAGATCGTCACCTGGAACATGCAGGGCGCGGGCACCACCGGCGGGACGGGCGAGGGCGACACCGCCTACGAGAACAAGTACACGCTGGGGGTGAACCAGCTGGCGCTGCAGAACCGGGCCGACATCGTCGCCCTCCAGGAGGCCGGCGCCCCGCCGCGCGGCGCCGTGTTCCTCCAGGACATCGACCAGAACCCGCCGGTGTACTTCGACTGGGGCGGCCGCATTCCCCCGGTCCGCGAGTACCGCTACGGGGGAACGGCCGCCAGGCCGCAGGGATACCTGTACTGGCTGCACACGGACTCCGCCACCAACACCGAGACCGGCCGGGTCAACCTGGCCGTCCTGAGCCGTACCCGGATCCAGCCGCAGGACGTGTACGTCGTCGGGGCGGGACTGAACCACGGCCTCACCGGCCGGCCCGCGCTGGGCATCAACGTCGACGGCGTCGTGTACTTCACGGTGCACGGCCTCTCGGGGAGCGGCAACGACGACCCCGGGCAGCTGGCGAACGTCCGGACCCGGATGCTCACCGCGGGCCCCAACCAGACCCCGCTGCCCTGGATCGCCGTCGGCGACTACAACCGGATCCCGCTGCCCCCGGACGACCCGAACGTGGCGGACACCTCGCTGGCCACCGCGATCGGCGGCCAGTACACGGTGACCGCCCCGGGGCTGCCGACCCATCCGACGCTCCGGCGGCTGGGGAGCAACACCCCGGACCGCGTCCTCGACTACGCGGTCACGCCCGTCGGCGCCGCGAATCCCCGCGTCCTCGGTATCAACCGGGCCGACGCCGTGCTGCTGTCGGACCACTACCCCGTCGTGATGGAGGTCGGCAACCTGCCCAACCCGCCGGGGGCCGACCAGTCGGTGACGGTGCCGGTGCCGAGCCCGGCCGTGCTGCGCAGCGCCGCCACGACCAACGTGGCCGCCCCCGGCAGCAGCACCCACGTGGTCAGCGACCAGCCGATCAACCGGGCCGGCGTCCAAGGACAGGTGTTCAGCCTGTCGCCCGACCCGGAGTACAGCGGCTACTACCGCCTGTTCCACGCCAACGCGCCCTACGCCGGCCGCTACCTCGGCCAGGAGGGCGGCGCCCGCGACGCCCGGACGGTGCTGTGGCCGAACCCGGCGCTCGACCAGCTCTGGCAGCCCGCCCGCCAGGGCGACGGCACCTGGACCCTGCAGAACTACGTCACCCGCCAGTTCCTCACCGACCTCGGCCCGGGCCTCGGCATCGTCGCCCGCGACCAGGACGGCACGACCGGCCAGCGCTGGTTCCTCCAGGACCCCCAGGAGGCCACCGCCCTCACCGAGATCGTCGCGACCGACTCCACCGGCTCGGCCCCGGCACTGGCGGTCGACAGTCTGGAGACCGCGCCCTACCCCGTCTACCTGGCCCCGAACTCGCACGGGAACGACCAGCGGTTCAGCACCATCTCGGCGGGACCGACCGACAACTGCTTCTACCTCGTCCACGGCCGCCAGTACGTCAACTCCACGGCCGCCCACGCCGGGACACCGCAGAACGGCGACTCCGTCACCATGGGCGACTACCGGTCCAACGACGACGGCTACCTGTGGTGCAAGGTCGACGACGGCCCCAACGGAACGCTGCTGTCCAACTTCTCCAGCCCCGAGGAGCACCTCGACCTCACCCGGAGCACGACCGTCGACACGGTCACCGTCACCCGCCCCGGGACGGCCACCGCCCGGCTCCACTGGCTCTTCCCCGCGGTCACCTGAGAACGGCCCC
>NZ_BAAAKJ010000087.1:18688-24003 GCF_039527695.1 Kitasatospora putterlickiae | reverse complement strand
TGAGCACGAAGGAAGCCCGCAGGGCTGTCGGCCGTCACCCACGACGTGCACAATCAGCCGTATGGCGATCACCGCGGGCGCTCCACCCACGCGCACCACCCCCGGCGGCCTCGCCCTGGGGCTCCTGACGGGCGCGGTGATCGGGGCGTCGCTGACCGCCTTCATCGGCGGGTGCGCCGCCGCGAGGACACCGCTGATCGTCCTCGGCCTGGTCCTGCCCACGGTCTTCGGCCTGCTCCGCTACCTCGGCACCCTGCCGCGCCGGGCCCGTGAGCGGGCCGTCGCGCCGCGCACGGCGCTCGCGATGATCGAGAGTCTGGAGGCCGTCGGGAGCGAGGCCAGCGACGTCCCGGTGCGGTTCGATCTGACCGTCGCGCCGGACGACGCGCCCGCGTTCCGCGTCGAGTTCCGGCAGACCGTCAACCTCGTCGAGCTTCCCGACTACCGGCCTCGCGGGATCGTGGTCGTCGAGTATCCACCGGACCGGCCGTGGAAGATGCGGATCGTCACACGGCCGACACCGGCGTGGGAGGAGCGGGCGGCCCGCGCCTTCCTGGACTCCGCGCCGGGACCGTCCTTGAAGAACGAACCCTCGAAGGGCTGCGTCGGCGGGCTCCTCACCCTTCTCGGCCTGCTGCTCGGCACCGGCGCCGTCCTCCTGCTGTTCCGCGCCGACCTGTTCGGCCCCGACGCGGGCGGCGCCGCCCGGAAGCCGTCCGTCACCTCCTCGTCGACCTTCTCGTCCACCTCCTCGTCGACCACGATCACGACCACCGTGACGTCGGCCACCGGAACGGTCGCCCTCGGCCCGGGTCGGTCCATGCTCGACGAGGGCGAACTGCGCAGGTCGGTCGAGTCGTTGACGCAGGGCGCCGACCAGCGTCAGGCGCTCACCGTTGTCGTGCAGGACCGTCTGCTGACCGTCGTCTGGTCCCCCGCCGGTGTGGACGCCGCCGGGTTCGACCCGCGGTCGCTGCCCTTCGACCGCGTCGCCGCGCTGGTCGAGGAGGCCAGGACCACCCTGGGAATCGACTCCCCGCGAAGCTGGCAGCTGACCGCCGACGGCGTCACCGGTTCTCCCGCGCTCAGGGTCACCGTCACCGGCGAGCGCGGCACGGGGATCCTGGAGGCGGACGGACAGGGCAGGGTGCTCCGGCGCAACGGCAGTTGACCGGACCGGCTACCGACGGGAGGAGGGCGCGTGGACTGGCACGGTGCACTGGTGCTGTGGTGTGCGGTGTGGGGCGTGGCGGCGCTGATCTGGTTCGGCATGTCGCTGGCCGGCGTGACCGGGGCGCAGCGGACGGTCCGGCTCACGGGGCGGATCGAGCGGGTGCGGCCGCCCCGGCACGGCGGTTCCCGGGCCGGCGGCATATCGGTGGTGGTCTCCTACCGCGACCCGGCCTCCGGTCAGGACGTCACCGTGACGAACGACGGCGAGCACGGGCAGATGATCACCGCCGCGTGGGAGGGCCGGGAGATCGGGGTCAGCCACCCGCGGGGCAGACCGCACGCCTACCGGCTCTCCAACGCCCCCGGCCCGCGCACGCGCGGGCTGGGCCGGGCCGGCTGCGCGGCCTTCCTGGTGTACGCCGGGCTGGTGGCCCTGACCGCGATCGACCGGGGATGGCCGTGGGCGCTGATCGGCTCCGGCGGACCGGCGGCGGTTCTCGGCGCCGTCCAACTGCCCCGGGCGGTGCGGGACAGGAACGGCCGCCTCGCCAGGCTGTCCGCCATGGAGGCCGTGCCGGGCCGGGTCGTCGCCGTCCTGCGGGACGTCAGTGTCGACCAGGACGACGGCCACGCCAGGACCACGATCACGCCGGTCCTCTCGTTCACCACCCGCGCGGGCACCGTCGTCACGGCGCACTGCACGGCGAACCTCCCGGACCCGGCCGGTGCGTACGGCCGCGAGGTCACCGTCCACTACACCGCCGCCGACCCGGCCGAGTTCACGGTGGACCGCGCGGCCGGGGAGCGCTCGGAGAAGTGGGACGTGATCCTCCACGTGCTCGCGGTCGCCGTTTTCGCGGCCGTCGCCGTGGCGGGCGCGGTGCTCCTGCGGGTCTGACCGCTCTCCACGCGGTCAGCCCGCGAACCCCGGCACCACCAGGCCGGACTCGTAGGCGATCACCACGGCGTGGGTCCGGTTCTGCGCGCCGAGCTTGGTCAGCACGTTGCCGACGTGCGTCTTCACCGTCTCCAGGCTCACCACCAGCGACCGCGCGATCTCCGGGTTGGACAGGCCGGTGGCTATCAGCCGCAGCACCTCCTCCTCCCGCCCCGTCAGCGCCGCGCTCGGCAGCGCCTCGGCGGAGTCCAGCGGGCGGGCGGCGACCATCCGGCGCAGGGCCGCCGGGAAGAGGATCGCCTCCCCCTCGGCCACCACCCGCACCGCCTCCGCGATCTGCCGGACCGGGAGCCGCTTGAGCACGAAGCCGCTGGCGCCCGCGCCGAGTGCGGCGGTGACGTAGCCGTCGTTCTCGAAGGTGGTGATCACCACGACCTTCGGAGGTTCGGCGGACCGGTCGGCCAGCAGCCGCCGGGTGGCCTCGATCCCGTTGAGGCGCGGCATCCGCACGTCCATCAGGACCACGTCCGGACGCAGCCGCCGCGCCTGCTCGACCGCCTCGACGCCGTCGGCGGCCTCCCCGACCACCGTGATCCCCGGCTGGACCGCGAGCAGCGTGCGCAGACCGCTGCGGGTCACCTCGTCGTCGTCCGCGATCAGGACGGCGACGGGGCCGCCGGGGTCGGCGGGGATCACGCCGAGACCCTGACCGGCAGCCGGACCGCCAGCCGCCAGTGCCCCGGCCCGTCCGGTCCGGCCTCGAACTCCCCGTTCAGCAGCCGCACCCGCTCGGCCAGCCCGGGCAGACCGTGCCCGGACGTCGGGAAGGCCCCCGCGCCCACGCCCGGCCCGGCGCCCGGCCCGGTCGTGACCCGATTGACCACGCGGAGCTCCAGCGCGTCCGGCGCCGCCACCACCCCGACCTCGATCGGACCGCCCGCCCCGTGCCGCAGGGCGTTGGTCAGCCCCTCCTGGAGGATCCGGTACGCCGCCCGGGAGAGCGTCCCCCGCACCTGGGCCACCTCGCCCGACAGGACCGGCTCCACCACCGCGCCCGCGTGCCGCAGCCGGTCCAGCAGTTCGGGCAGGTCGGCCAGGGTCCGGACCGGGGCCGTCCCCGGCTCCTCCTCGCGCAGCACGCCCAGCACGTAGTCCAGGTCCTCCAGCGCCGCCCGGGCCGACTCCTCGATGCCGCGCATGGCGGCACGCGCCGCCGCCGGGTCGGCGGAGAGCACCTCGCCCGCCACCGCGGCCTGGATCGTGGCCGCCGTCAGCGTGTGCCCGATGGAGTCGTGCAACTCCTGGGCCAGCCGGTTGCGTTCGGCCAGCAACAGCTCCCGCTCGGCCGCCAGTGCCAGCCGCTCGGCGGCGGACGGCCCCAGCAGGCGGGGCGCCGACCAGCGCAGGGCGCCCGTCACCAGCGCGCACACCACCGCCGCCAGCAGCACGCAGCCGACCCCCACCGGCCAGCTCCACCAGCTGCCCGCCAGGTCCACCGACCGGTCGAACAGGTTCAGCCGCGCCGTGCCGCCGAGCAGGCTCCCCGGCAACGACAGTCCCAGGAGCAGCAGCATCCCGCCCACCAGCGCGCCCGCCCACCCCAGTGCCACGTGCAGTACCAGCCAGACCGGCGTCCGCAGCCGGTCCGCGGCGGACCTCCGGCCGGCCGCCGGGTCCGGCAGCGACACCCTCAGCAGTCGGCGGGCGGACGCGATCAGCACCCGCCGGGTGGTGCGGGCCAGTCCCGCCAGGCCGATCAGCAGCGCCCAGGCCGCCAGGGTCAGCACCACCCGCACCGCGTACGGGGCGGACCCCCACAGCAGCGCCGGCGCCGTGGCGAACGGCAGCAGCGGAAGGCTCGCCAACGCACCACCGAAGGCGAACAGCACACCCGTGTACGTGGAGCCGCTCAGCAGCGGCCGGATTCCCCTGATCATGATCGTCAGTATCTCCGGGCGGCGCACCGGCGGCCTCCCCCGATCGAGGGATCCACGCTTCCCGCTTTCCCGCGATGCGCCCCGCAGACCCCGGCTCCCATGATCGTGTCGCTACCACTTCTCCCAGCGATTCCACAGGAGTTGACCCATGCGTGAGCAGTCGAGGCCGAGGCTTCGCTCCCTGTCCGCCGCGGCCGCGGTGGCCGTCGCCGCCCTGACGGCGGGCGCCCTCGCACCGCCGGTCGCGTCCGCCGCCCCCGCCCGGCCCGACACCGTGCAGCGGGGCGTCGAGGCGCTGGTGCGTGACGACGGCCTGCCCGCCGCGCTGGCGAGCGTCAAGGACCGCACCGGCCGCACCCGCACCTACACGGCGGGCGTCGGCGACCTGGCCACCGGCACGAAGGTCCCCGGGGAGGGACAGGTCCGGATCGGCAGCAACACCAAGACGTTCACTGCGGTGGTCGCGCTGCAACTGGTCGGCGAGGGGAGGATCGGCCTCGACGAGCCGGTCGAGACCTACCTGCCGGGCCTCGTGCGCGGGGAGGGGATCGACGGACGCGGCATCACCGTCCGCCAACTCCTCCAGCACACCAGCGGACTGCCCGAGTACGAGGGCGACATCAGCGAGGCGGACATCCGGAACCGGTACTTCGAGCCACGCGACCTCCTGGACGTCGCCTTCCAGCACAAGGCCGACTTCGCCCCCGGGGCGAAGTTCGGGTACAGCAGCACCAACTACGTGCTGGTCGGCCTGATCATCCAGAAGGTCACCGGCCGCCCCCTCGCCGAGGAGATCGGGCGGCGGATCCTCCAGCCCCTGGGGCTGCGGCACACCTCCTTCCCCGCCACCGGCGACCGGAGCATCCGGGAACCCCACCCGAAGGGCTACACCCGGGGGTCGGCGGGCGAACCCCCGCGCGACATCACGGAACTGGACCCCTCGGCGGCCTGGGCGGCGGGCCAGATGATCTCCACCAACGCCGACCTCAACCGGTTCTTCACCGAGCTCCTGGCCGGCCGCCTCCTCCCGGCGGCGCAGCTCGCCCAGATGCGCACCACCGTGCCGATCGGGGACAGCGGCGCCGGCTACGGGCTGGGAATCATCAGCAGGCCCCTGTCCTGCGGCGGCGTCTACTGGGGCCACGGCGGCGACATCCCGGGATTCGAAACCCGGGGCGGAGTGACCGAGGACGGCCGGGCGGCCAACATCACGGTGACGAGCATCCCCGTCGACGGGGCCACCACGAGGCACCTGGAAAGCGTCGTGGACACGGCCCTCTGCCGGTAAGGAGAGAGGAAACAGAACG
>NZ_BAAAKJ010000087.1:11647-18680 GCF_039527695.1 Kitasatospora putterlickiae | reverse complement strand
CATCTGTGCGCGAGGGGGGAGTTGAACCCCCACGCCCTTTCGGGCACTGGAACCTGAATCCAGCGCGTCTGCCTATTCCGCCACCCGCGCAACTGGGTGATGGGTAAATAGTAGCCCATCCCCAGGGGTGCCCCTAACCAACGGGGAGGGAGCCGTCCCGGAGGGAGGCGAGGAAGGACTGCCAGGAGGCGGAAGGGAAGAGGAGGACCGGCCCGGAGGGATCCTTGGAGTCACGCACCGGAACGACGCCGGGGGCAGGGGACGCGAGGGCCACCTCGATGCAGTCGCCCCCGTTGCCGCCGCTGTAGCTGCTCTTGCGCCAAGCGACCGCGCTGAGATCGATCCCATCCATGGTGACACCCCTTCGCGCACCAGACAGAGGCAGACGCTGATCAGGAACGGAAGTCCTCACGGGAGAGTCCGGCGAGGAAGGACCGCCAGGAGGCGACGGGGAAGAGGAGGACCGGCCCGGAGGGGTCCTTGGAGTCACGCACCGGAACGACGCCGGGGGTAGGCGACACGAGGGCCACCTCGACACAGTCGCCCCCGTTGCTGCCGCTGTAGCTGCTCTTGCGCCAGACGGCTCCGTCGAGCTCGTTCCTCTTCATCCTTGAACCCCTCCAGCGCCTTCGCAATCAGCAAAAGCGAGTCGTCCATCGAGAGCACCTCGCGACGCAGCCGATCATAGCGACGCTGATGCCCCGACACGATGGACGGAACATTGCTCGGGTGGCCTCGATCCAGGCTCTCCGAGTAGACCCAGTGCTGACCATCGGGCATCTCCAGCAGAACCATGGACTTGTCGATGACCATCCGCCGATGCCCGAACGGCACAATCTGGATCACGATGTTGGGAAGCCTGGCGACCGACAGCAGATGGTCCATCTGGCGCCGCATCACTCCCGGTCCGCCGATTGCCGTCCGGATCACGCTCTCGTCAAGGATGGCCACGAGCAACGGCCCATCGGGGTCGAGAAAACGCTTCTGCCTTCCGAGTCGGGCCGCCGTTCGTTCCTCGATCAACGCAGGGTTGTTCGCCTCATCGCCGGCCTCGAACACGGCTCTCGCATACGCGGGACACTGCAGCAGGCCGTGCACAACCGAGCACTGGACCAATCGAAGCGCGACCGCCTCAGCCTCCATCTCCGCGTGATCCTGAAACCAGTCCGGGTGCTCGATCTCCGCATTCCAGTCCACCCGGTCCCACAGTCGCTTCAGCGAGCCACCTGTATCCAACAGCCGGTCGGCGTCCTCGACCATCTCGGGCTGCATCCGGCGCTTGCCGCTCTCGCAGCGCGTCAGCACCGTGCGGTCGCAGTGCAGGAGCTTGGCCAACTCCTCCTGCGTGTAGCCGGCCATCTCCCGGTAGAAGCGCAGCTCCTCACCGAACATCACCGCCGAGCTCGCCGTCGGCCCCCGCTTGATCCTCCGGTGTGCCATGACCGCTCCCCTCACGTGCCGCACACACCCCGCACGGCGATTTGGTCGTCACCGTACATCCGGAACCCGATGATTGATCTCGGAACGGAGTTATTCGCTTGCACAGCGTGATTCCTGCGCCCTGCTCGCGCGCCTGTTCCACTCCCCCCTCACCCCCCGGAGGTCCCCATGCCCTTCCACCACGCCTCTCGCCGGCCGCGCGAGTTCGCCGCCCGGCTCGCCTCGCGGGTCGAATCCACCCCCCTCGCCCGGACCGTCCTCCGCGCCTATCTCGCCGGAATGCCCTGTGGTGAACGCTTCTCGGACATCGGCGAGTTGCTGCTCGGCGAGCTGTTCGCCAACGCCGTCCAGCACGGCGACGCGCCGCCGGACCGGCTCGTCGAGATCCGGTTCTCCGTCGTCGCCGACCGCCTCCGGCTCGAAGTCCACGACGCCGGCACCGGCCGCCCCGCCCTCCAACCGCCCGCCCACCCCGAGAGCGAGCACGGCCGCGGCCTCTTCCTCGTCAACGAACTGGCCGAACGCTGGGGCTGCTGCCCCCGCGCCGGTGGCGTCGGCAAGTTCGTCTGGGCGCTGATCGCCCCCGCCCCCGGCAGCGCCGACCTCGCCCTCGGCCGCGCCCCGAAGCTCGTCACGGCCTGACGTTCCCCTCCATCGGGCGCCCGACGGCCGTTAGGCTCGGTCGCCCAACCACCCATGGAGGCAACGGTGTACGAGGCATCACCCCGAGGGACTTCCACCTCCCCACCGACCGGGAGACGGCGCTGGCGTTCGGCGAGCCGGTGGCCGTTCTGCGGGACGCGCCCGCCGACTGGCCGCTCGCGATGGGGCGGCAAGGCACCGACGGGGACCTCCTCCAGATCGACCTCGGCTACCACCTGCCGGACAACGAGCCGGTGGCCACGGTGTCCACGTCCCGGCAACTCGTCGACCCGGTCACCGCATTGTGGAACTTCCTGGCCAACAGCGGGCGCGGCACGGACGGCCTCGGCGACCTGCCGCACCTCGGCCGGGACATCCGCCTGGACTCGCTGCTGATCCCCGTGCACGTCCATCACCACCAGGACTGCTTCACCGCCCGCCTGCCCCGGCTCCCCCACGACACCGGCTGCGTCACGGTGACCGGGCTGACGGCGTACTGGCCCGTGCTCTCCGCCCTGGTGATGCGCGAGCCGGCCGACTTCCCGGACAGCCACCTCCACAGCCGGCAGCCCCCGGCCGCCAGCGCATCCGTTCGCATGGGTTAATGCGTGCACGCATCACCTATACGGCGCACGGAAATTGCGGCTACTTCTGCGGGCGGGGAGGTTGTGTTCGGGGCACGTCCGCCCCTGATCCCCTGACCCCCAAGGAGTCATCCATGCGACGTCTCGCGACCGTCCTCGGCACCCTCGCCGCCGCCGGCACCATGGCCATCGCGCTGCCCACCACGGCCCTCGCCGCCGACGGGCAGCTCCTCATCTCCCCCAATGTGGTCATCGAGAACCCGAGCGGCTGCTACGACGCACCGGTCTTCCCGCTCATCCTGCGGAACAACACCGACGAGTACGTCCTCGTCTACGACGGCCCGCACTGCACCGGACACGTGCTCGCGGTCGTTCCCCCCGGCGGCCACACGACCCAGGAGTTCGGCTCCTCCGTGTTCGTCCGCTGACCTCCGTTGCGCGGGAAGTCGGGCGGGCCGACTTCCCGCGCAACCGCGTACTCACGCGCCCGCACCGGCTGCGGCGGCCTCCAGGGTGGCACGCCAGAGGGGGCTGTCCACGTAGTGGTTGTCGTACAGCTCGGAGGAGTCCTTGATCTCCTGCGGGCTCGCCTCGCCGCGCATCACCCGGCCGAGGAGGCGCAGGTAGTCGAAGCGCGGCATGCCCGGGGTGAAGACGAACAGGACGTCGGCCTCGGAGCCGGGGGCGGCGGCGAAGGCGTGCGGGGTGTGCGGGGGGACGAGCAGGAGGTCGCCGGCGCCGAGCAGTTCCACCGTGTCGTCCAGCAGGACCTGAAGCGAGCCGCCGATCACGAAGAACAGCTCGGAGGCCCGGGTGTGGAAGTGGGCCGGGGCGCCGACCGCGCCCTCGGCGAAGGTGGAGCGGTAGCTGGTGACCGGGCTGCCGTCGGTGCCGCAGTCGGCGAGCAGGGTCATCACGCTGCTCGGGTCGCTGGTGGTCTCGGCGGTGGCGGCGCGGGTCAGCAGCGGCCTGGTCGGGCTGATCGGGTTGGCGTTCATGGTGGTTCTCCCCCGTCTCGGGCGGCCCCGGCTTCCCTGCCGTGACCTTGTGATGATCACTCTACGGAGGCCGGAGACCAGAGGTGAGGGGCATTTCCGGAGCAGAATCAAAGGTCAATTCTGGCCCGGAAACGCCCGGGGGCCGCACCCCGCGTCTGCGGGGTACGGCCCTCGGTCCTCGGAAAGGCGCTGCCGTCAGGCCGCCAGGCGCTCCGCCGCCGCGTCCAGGCGGGCCAGGGTCCGCTCGCGGCCCAGCACCTCCAGGGACTCGAACAGCGGCAGGCCCACCGTGCGGCCGGTGACCGCGACCCGGATCGGCGCCTGCGCCTTGCCCAGCTTCAGCCCGTGCTCGGCGGCCACGGCCTCCAGCTCGGCCTTCAGCGCGTCGGCCTCGAAGGCCTCCAGCGCGGCGAGCTTCTCGCGGGCGGTGCGCAGCAGGGCCAGCGCGACGTCCGCGTTCTTCATCGCCTTCGCCCACGACTGCTCGTCCTGGACCGGCTCGGCCAGGAACAGGAAGTCGACCTGCTCGACGATCTCGCCCAGCACCGCGATCCGGGACTGCGCGAGCGGGGCCAGCTGGGCGTAGGCCGCGGCGTCGAAGGCCTCGGCCGGCCACGGCGCGCGGTCGGCGGCCAGGTACGGCGCGGTCGCGGCGATGAACTCGTCCACCGACAGGGCGCGGATGTACTCGCCGTTGAACGAGCGCAGCTTCTGCACGTCGAAGAAGGCCGAGGCGGCGTTCACCTCCGAGATCCGGAACAGCTGCTCCAGCTCGGCGTACGGACGGATCTCGACATCGTCCTTCGGGCCCCAGCCCAGCAGCATCAGGTAGTTCACCATCGCCTCGGGCAGGTAGCCCTCGGCCAGGTAGTCCTCCAGCGCCACCTTGTCGCGGCGCTTGGACAGCTTCTGCCGCTTCTCGTTGACGATCACCGGCAGGTGCGCCCAGACCGGCGGGGTGGCGCCGAGCGCCTCCCACAGCAGCTGCTGCTTCGGGGTGTTCGACAGGTGCTCCTCGCCGCGGATGACCTCGGTGACGCCCTGCTCCAGGTCGTCGACCACGTTGGCCAGCAGGAACACCGGGCTGCCGTCGCCGCGGGCGATCACGAAGTCCTCGATCGCGGAGTTCGGGAAGGCCGGCTCGCCGCGGATGAGGTCCACCACGACGGTGGTGCCCTCGTCCGGGGTGCGGAAGCGCAGCGCGCGGCCCTCGGCGTACTCCAGGCCCCGGTCACGGCAGAAGCCGTCGTAGCCGGTCTGGGCGGAGCCGGAGCGCTCGGCGGCCTGCTCGCGGGTGCAGTCGCAGTAGTAGGCCCGGCCGGCCGCGTACAGCTTCTCGGCGGCGGCGCGGTGGCTGTCGGCGTTGGCGGACTGGAAGTACGGGCCCTCGAAGCCCGGGTCGCCCTCGTGGATGCCGATCGCGGCGAGGGCGCTGATGATGCCGTCGGTCCACTCGGGCTTGTTGCGGGCCGCGTCGGTGTCCTCGATCCGCAGGACGAAGACACCGCCCTGCTGTCGTGCCGTCGCCCAGTTGTACAGCGCCGAGCGGGCACCGCCGACGTGGAACATGCCGGTGGGGCTCGGAGCGAAACGGACGCGGACGGGACGGGATACCTCGGTGGTCATGAAACCCAAGGGTATCGGGCCGGGGCGGGGTGCCCGGCACGCGCACCCCGCATCCGGCCGCATCCGCCCGCATCCGCCCGGTCAGCCCGCGTCACGCCCCCGGAAGGTGCGGCGGTACTCGCGGGGCGGCACCCCCAGGCGGGTGGTGAACGGTGGGCGCAGCGAGACGGCGGAGGAGAAGCCGCAGTGGGTGGCGACCACGTCGACGGGCAGGTCGGTGTCCTCCAGGAGGCGCTGGGCGGTGAGGACGCGCTGGTCGAGGAGCCAGCGCAGCGGGGTGGTGCCGGTGGTGGCGACGAAGTGGCGGGCGAAGGTGCGCTCGGACATCACGGCCAGCGCCGCCATCCGGCGCACCGTCCAGGGGGTGTCGAGGGCGGCGAGGACCTCGGTGCGGACGCGGGCGAGCGGGTCGTCGGCCGCCGTCGGCTGCGGCACCGGCGAAGGGATGAACTGGGCCTGGCCGCCCGAGCGGAACGGGGCCGTGACCATGGCGCGGGCGATCGCCGCGGCCGCGCGTTCGCCGTGGGCGGCGCGGACCAGGTGCAGGCAGAGGTCGATGCCGGCCGCCACCCCGGCCGAGGTCCACAGGCCGCCCTCGCCGGTGAACAGCACCTCGGGGCGGACGTCCACCGCCGGGAAGCGCTCGGCGAGGCGGTCGGCGAACGCCCAGTGGGTGGTGGCGGGGCGGCCGTCGAGGAGGCCGGCCTCGGCGAGCAGGAAGGCGCCCGCGCACAGCGAGGCGAGGGTGACGCCCCGCGCGTGGGCGGCGCGCAGGGCGGCGACGACAGCGGGGTCGGACGGCTCCTCGGGCCGCTGCATGCCGGGCACGACGACCAGGTCGCAGTCGGCGAGCGCGTCCAGCCCGAAGTCCGGGACGCGCTCCAGCCCCCCGTCGAACCGGACCCGGGCGCCGTCCGGCCCGCAGATCCGCAGGTCGAACGCCGGCACGCCGGGCCGGCTGCCCCGGTTGGCCCAGACCTCGCCGATCACCGCGTAGTCGAACGGCCGGACACCGTCGAAGATCACACACCCCACCACTCGCATGGCAGGATCGTATCGATGGGTGGCTCCACTGCCGCTCACGCCGCCGTCCGGGCCCGCCGCAGGATGGACGCATGACGAACACCAGTGCTTTCGACGCCCCGCTCACCATCGACTCCGACGCCGTCCTGGTCGTCATCGACGTCCAGAAGGGCTTCGAGGACACCGCGTTCTGGGGCGAGCGCGACAACCCCGAGGCCGAGCGGCGGATCGGCGAGCTGATCGACGTGTGGCGGGCCACCGGACGCCCGGTGGTGACCGTCCAGCACGCCTCGGCGGCCGGGCCGCTCGCGGAGGGCACGCCGGGCTACGAGCTGAAGGACTTCGTGGCGGCCGTCACGCCGGACCTGCACGTCACCAAGACGGTGAACAGCGCGTTCTACGGCACCCCGGACCTGCACGCCTGGCTCCAGGAGCGGGGCGCCCGGCAGGTGGTGATCACCGGGATCATCACCAATGTGTGCAACGAGACCACCGCGCGGATGGCGGGCAACCTCGGCTACGACGCGGTCTTCCCGGTCGACGCCATGCACGCCTTCGACCAGACCGGCCCGGACGGCGTGACCGTCCCCGCCGCCGAACTCGCCCGTGCCACCCGGACGGTGCTGCACGCGATGCGGTTCGCCAAGGTGGTGACCACCGAGGCCGTGGTGACGGCGGCGAAGACCGGCGAGCCGGCCACCGTCAGCTGGTCCTGACCCG
>NZ_BAAAKJ010000087.1:5377-11626 GCF_039527695.1 Kitasatospora putterlickiae | reverse complement strand
GCCGGAAAGGTCTCGGCGAGGAACGCCTCCCAGCCGCGGGCGCCCCGGTCGGCCCCGGGCCCGGCCAGGTTGACGCCCTCCCGGTAGCAGCGGCCCACCTTGCCGGGGGCGCGCAGCGGCAGCGTCGGGCGGCGCTTGCCGGCCGCCGCCAGGTAGTCGCGGGTCAGGTCGCCGAGCGTGCGCACGGTCGGTCCGGCCAGGTCCGCGACGAGCCCGGCGGGCTCGTCCAGGGCCAGCGCGACCAGGCGCTCGGCGACGTCCCGCGAGTCCACCGGCTCCCAGCGGATGCCGTTGATCACCGGGACGACGGGCAGCTTGGCCATCGCGGCGGCCGTCTTCAGCGTCAGGTCGTGGAACTGGGCGGCGCGCAGCGTGGTGAACGGGACGCCCGACCCGGCGACGACCCGCTCGGCGGCGTGCTTGGCCCGGAAGTAGCCGAGCGGCACCCGGTCGGCAGCGATCACCGAGATGTAGACGAGGTGCCGCACCCCGGCCCGGCGGGCGGCGTCGACCAGGGTGCGGGTGGTGGCCTCGTCGTGCTTGGCGTCGCCGGCCAGGTGCAGCACCACCTCGGCGCCGGCCACCGCCCGGTCGACGCCCTCCCCCGTCAGCAGGTCGCCGGCCAGGTGGCGGACGCCGTCGGCGGCCGGGCGGGGGTTGCGGGTGAGCACCCGGACGTCCCGGCCGGCCGCCCGCAGCAGCGGCACCACGTGCCGGCCGAGGGTGCCGGTGCCGCCGGTCACCAGGACGGGGGCGCCGCTCGGGTCGGTCTGGTTCGTCATGATCGTCTCTCCTTCGCCGGCCGGAGGCCGGGCCTCCGGTGGAGCCGTTAGGTTTCGTGGTTCCGGAGCTTTGACTGACGGCGACGAAGGAATGTGACACGGGTGGACGAGAAAATTCTGGCCGCCGGATCCGCACCGGCCGCGGACCTGTTCGAGGCGCACCGGCCGCACCTGCGGGCCGTCGCCTACCGGATGCTCGGCTCGCTCGCCGAGGCGGAGGACGCCGTCCAGGACACCTGGCTGCGCTACGACCGCACCGACACCTCCGAGGTGGAGAACCTCGGCGGCTGGCTGACCACGGTGATCGGGCGGCTCTGCCTCACCCAGCTGCGCTCGCGCGCGCAGCGCCGCGAGGAGTCCTTCGAGTCGCGCACCGAGGCGGCCGGCGCGGGTGGCGGCGCCGAACCGCCGCCGCGGATACCGGACCCGCTGATCGGCCGGGCGGACGCGCCGGACCCGGAGCAGGAGGTGCTGCTCGCCGACTCGGTCGGGCTGGCGCTGATGGTGGTGCTGGAGTCGCTCTCCCCCGCCGAGCGGGTCTCCTTCGTGCTGCACGACATGTTCGCCGTGCCGTTCGAGGAGATCGCCCCGCTGATCGAGAAGACGGCCGCCGCGACCCGCCAGCTGGCCAGCCGGGCCCGCCGCAAGGTGCAGGGCCGGGCGCCCGCGCCGGACCGGGACCTCGCCCGGCAGCGGGTGGCCGTGGACGCGTTCTTCGCCGCCACCCGCACCGGGGACCTGGACGCGCTGCTGGCCGTCCTCGACCCGGAGGTGGTGCTGCGGGCGGACGGCGCCGCCGGCCGGGACCGGCGGCCGGTGCTGCTCCAGGGCGCCCGGACGGTCGCGGGGCAGGCGGTCATGTTCCGCGGCCTGTCGCCGTACGCGCGCCCGGCGCTGGTCAACGGCGCGGCGGGCGTGGTGGTGATCGGCGCCAACGGCCGGGCCGTGTCGGTGATGGCGTTCACCGTGGTGGACGGCGCGATCGTGGCGATCGACGTGCTCACCGACCCGGAGCGGCTGGCCGCGCTCGACCTGGCGGCGTTCGCGGACTGAGCCGTACGGCCGCCCCCGCGCACCGGGAGGGGTGCGCGGGGGCGGTGCCGCCGGGAGGGGCGGGCGGTCAGCCCTTCCTGGAGAGGAAGTCGTACGCGCCGGCCGCGACATCGTCCAGGTACGGGCCGGCCTGGAACTTCGGCTCACCGGTGTGCTTGCCGACCGAGACGTTGCTGACCAGCGCCGGCTTGCCGTCCTTCACCGCCAGCCAGCCGCCGCCGCTGGAGCCGCCGGTCATGGTGCAGCCGAGGGCGAGCATCGGCGGGCGGGTCGGGTCGTAGGACAGCCGGGACGGCCTGCCGCTCTCGCAGCGGTTGAGTTCCATACCGTCGAACGGCGGGGCCGCCGGGTAGCCGTACTCGGTGATGCCCAGCTGGTCGCGCGGGGCGTTGAACCAGACCGGCACCGAGCCGCCGACCGTCTCCTCCAGCGACGTGCCGCCGTCGGCGGGCTGCACGCGGATGATCGCGAAGTCGTAGTGGGTGGCCGGGGAGCCGCCGTCGCCGCCCTCGGCCTTCCACTGCGGGGAGGTCACCGCCTGGGTGGCGTTCCAGACGCCGAACGGCGCGTACTGGGCCTCCTCGGCCCGCTTGCCGCCGCTCAGCGCGCCGGCGCTGTTGAACGCCGGGATGAAGGAGATGTTGCTGTAGTACGTTCCGCCCTTGCCCTGGTGGACGCAGTGGCCGGCGGTCCACACCAGGTTGCTCTTGCCGGGGTGGGCCGGGTCGGCGACCACGGTGGCGGAGCACTGGTAGTGGTTCAGGCCGGCGGCGGCGTCGGCGCCGCTGCCGGGCTCGTCGGCGAACAGCTTCCCGTGCACGCCGGGCTTGGCGTACGGGTGCGGGAGGGGCTGGGCGTTGACGGTCCTGGGCAGCGGGTCGTTGCCGTTGTCGGCGGGCTGCGCGGACTGGGACGGCTGGGCCGGCTGGGCCGGGGCCTGCGAGGCCGGCTGCTGGGTGCTGGACGGCTTCGGCGCGGCGGGCGGCGGCGTCGGGTGCCCCGGCTGGGTCGGCTGGCCCGCCGGCGGCTGACTGGCCGGGGCGGACGGCGTACCGGGCGGGGTCGGCGCGCCCGGTTGGGACGACTTGCCCGGCTTAGCCGGTTGGGAGGGCTGGGACGGCTGGGACGGCTGCGCGGGCTGGGACGGCGGCTGGGTGGGTGCGGCCGTGGGCGGCGCCGGCGGCGCGATCGGTTCCCTGGGCTTGGCCTTGAGCAGCTTGTCCAGCGTCCAGAAGCCCTTGGCGGCGGCCGGGAGGGCGTAGTCCTTCGCCCACTTCTCCCAGTCGTCGAACTTCCACTTCTTCAGATCGTCGAGGTTGGCCGGCAGTCCGAGGTTCGGCGCGGCGGCGGTGCCCGCCCCCGCGGTCACGGCGGAGTCGGCCGAGCTGTTGTCCGGCCCGCAGGCCGCGGTGGTGAGCATCGTCAGCGCGAGCGCCGAGGCCCCGAGGGCCGTCCGGGCGGTGCGCACGGTACGACGACGGCCAACATTTCTGTCAGTCGATGACATGAACTTCTATTCCCCCTGGATGAAAAACACCCGGCGCCACCGAAGCGGCGCCGGGTACTGCGCGGGGGAGTATTCCACTGATCGTCAGCAGGCCGTCAAACCGGGCCCGTCAGCGGCCGACCGAGCCGTCCAGCCACTCGCGGAGGATGTCGGCGTGACCGGCGTGCCGGCCGGTCTCCTCGATCATGTGCACCAGCAGCCAACGCATCGACGGCGCTTCGGCGTTGGGGCGCAGCGAGCGCACCCCGGGGCGGTCGAGGACGTCGGCCGCCCCGGCGATCACCTCGTCGGCGCGGGCGATCGCCGCCCGGTACGCGGCGACCGACCCGGCCACCGTCTCCCCGCCCGTGGACGGCGCGTCGTCGTCCCACGGCTCGACGTCGTCGCCCCGGTAGGCCCAGAGGAACCAGTTGAGTTCGACGGCGGTGAGGTGGCGCACCAGCCAGAGCAGGCTGGTGCCGGAGGCGACGCCGGGCCGTCGGGCGTCCTCGTCGGAGAGTCCCTCGGTCTTGGCGATCACGCAGTCGCGCAGGTAGTCGAGGAAGGTGAGCAGCGTGGTGTGCTCGTCGGCGTTGATCCCCGGCGGGCGCACGTCGGTCCGCTCGCCCGCCTCGGCGGTGGTGACGTCATCGGTCATGCCGCCACCCTAACCAGCGCCCCCTCCCCGACGTCCCGTCACCAGCCCTGGGCGTGCAGCCAGTCCGCGAGGTGGCGGGCGCAGTCGTCGACGGCCTCCCGCCAGGTGTGGCCGGCCCCGTCGCCCGCCTCGTCGCTGACGTGCTTGACCAGGCGGACCGGCAGTCCGGCCCGGTGGGCGACGGTGGCGACGGCGTAGCCCTCCATGTCGACCAGGTCGGCGTGCTCGGCGAGGCGGTCGCGGGCGGCCGCGTCGGAGACGAAGAGGTCACCGGTGGCCAGCACCGGGCCGTCGCCCTTGCCGACCATCAGCGGGGCGCCGTAGGTGCGGCCGGTCAGGGCGTGGAGGGTCGGGGTGTCGAGGTCGTGCTGGATCACCTGGGTGATGGTGTGGGTGCCCTCCCAGCCGGGGCGCAGGGCCCCGGCGGTCCCGAGGTTGACCACCTCGGAGGGGTGCGGGCCCCCGGCGAGGACGGTGGCCAGCGCGGCGGCGGCGTTGACCTTGCCGATGCCGGTCAGCAGAACCGGCAGGTGGCCGCCGAGGTGGGCGGCCTCCTCCCGGACGGCGACGACGAGCAGCGGTCGGTCGGCGGAGATCGTTCCCAGAAGGCGCATGCCGCCATCGTACGGAGGGCCCGGCCCTCGCACCGGCGCACGAACCGCCCGCGCCGGGGGACGCGCCCGCCACAACCGGACCCCGCCCCTCCGGAACGCCCGGGAACCGCGTAGGGTGCGTGCCGCGTCGACCCGTTCGCCGCCCGCGCCCAGGAGGGCCGGCCCGGGCCGGGGTGGGCCGGGAGTCACGGAGCACGGTGGAAAGCGCACAGCTCAAGATCCGCGCAACTCGGGTGTGGCCGCCGGGAGTGACGGCCATACTGCTGGCAACGGCCGGGCCCCGGAGACGGAGGGCGGGCCACTGGGGAGGGGGAGGCTGGTGGCGACACCGGTGCGTATCGAGAGTCCGGGACCGCCCGCGACGCGGTCCGGCGGCACGGAGGCGGAGGCCGTCCGGCGCGGGCCGCTCGCCCGGCTGGGGCGGGCCACCCGGACGGCCCCGGGGCGGCTGCGGCTCGCCGGGGCGCTGCTCGCGGCGCTGACCCTCGCGTTCGCCGCGCTGACCGCCGTCCAGCTGAACTCCCGCGCCGCGGCGGCCGAGCGGGTGGTCGGTTCCAGCCAGCCGCTCAGCCAGGCCGCCGCCGACATCAACCGCTCGCTGGCCGACGCGGACGCCACCGCGGCGAGCGGCTTCCTGCTGGCGGGCGCCGAACCCCGGGCCGTCCGGGACCGCTACGAGCAGGACCTCAGGACCGCCTCCCAGCTGATCTCCGAGGCGGCCGCCCGCACCACCTCCTCCTCCGGCCTCCAGGAACTGCTCTCCGCCCTCAACCAGAAGGTGCCGGTGTACGCGGGCCTGGTGGAGACCGCCCGCGCCAACAACCGGCAGGGCTACCCGCTCGGCGGCGCCTACCTGCGGTACGCCTCCGAGCAGATGCGCACCGAACTGCTGCCCGCCGCCGCCCGGCTGTCGGCCGCCCAGGACGAGGCGCTGGCCGACGACCTGGCGGACGCCCGGGCCACCCCGTGGGCCGGGTACGCGCTGGGGGCGGTGGTGCTGCTGGCGCTGGCCTGGGTGCAGCTGGCGCTGTTCCGGCGGACCAACCGGGTGTTCAACATCGGCCTGCTGGCCGCCAGCGCGTCCGTCCTGGCGGCGGTGCTCTGGCTGACGGTGAGCGCCACCGCCGCCGACTCCGCGCTCGGACGCGGCGAACGCGAGGGGGCCGCGCCGCTGCGGGCGCTCAACGCGGCCCGGGTGGACGTGCTGACCGCCCGGCTGGCGGAGAACCTGCACTACGTGTCGCGCGGGTCCAGCTCCACCTACTCGAAGCTGTGGTCGACCAGCACCGGCCACCTGTACACCCGCGCCCCCGAGCGCGGCGAGCCGTCGGGCACCCTGGCGCAGGCCCAGGCGCTGGCGCCGGCGGACGCCCGGGCCACCGTCGACCAGGCGCTGCGCGACTACGAGCAGTGGAACGAGCGGCACGGCGCGGCGACCGCGCTGGAGAACCAGGGCGACTACCAGGCCGCGCTGGACGCCACCGTGACGGCCAAGGAGGCCGACGCGCCGAAGACGGCCGACGCCGCGTTCAACGCCGCCGACAGCCGGCTGGCGCACGCCGCCCTGCTGGAGGAGGGCCGGTTCCGGGACGAGGCGCTGGGCGTCGACAAGGACCTGCGCACCGCCGCCGCGGGGGTCGCGGCGCTGGGCCTGGC
>NZ_BAAAKJ010000087.1:0-5361 GCF_039527695.1 Kitasatospora putterlickiae | reverse complement strand
CCGCCGCGGCGGCGCTGGGCGGCCTCGGCCGGCGACTGGCCGAGTACCGGTAGAGGGGGGACGGACACGATGGGGACGATCACCGACCGGGGACGGGGCCGCGCCGCGCCGCTGCGGGCGGCCCGGACGGCGGCGGCGCTGACGCTGCTGGCCACCGGCGCGCTGGCGCTGGACGCGGGCGGGCCGCGGGGCGGCACACCGGCGCAGGTGCCACTGGCGGCGCGGGAGGACCAGCAGGACCAGGAGGAACAGGCCGGGCAGGCCGGGCAGGCCGAGCCCTGCGACCTCTACCGGAGCGTCCCGCCGAGCACCGAGGACGGGCCGGCGGTGAAGGCCATCAAGGCCCGCCGCAGCCTGGTCGTCGGCATCGACCTGAACAGCTACCGGTGGGGCGCGCGCAACCCCAACTCCGGCCAGCTGGAAGGCTTCGACATCGACCTCGCGCGGGCGATCGGCACCGCGATCATGGGCGACCCGGAGAAGGTGGTGTTCAAGGCGGTGCCGACCGCCGACCGGATCAAGTACATCAAGGAGGGCCGGGTCGACATCATCGTGCGCACCATGTCGATCACCTGCGAGCGGATGGAGGAGATCGCCTTCTCCAGGCCGTACTTCACCACCAGCCAGCGGGTCCTGGTGCCCAGGACCTCGCCGGCGAAGACCCTCGACGAGGCGCTGAACGGCACCACCGCGTGCGCGGCGACCGGCTCCACCGCCCTGGTGGAGCTGAAGACGCGCCCGCTCAAGCAGGTCGTCCCGGTGGAGAACAACCTGGACTGCCTGGTGCTGATGCAGTTGGGCAAGGTAGACGCCACGATGACCGACGACGGCCTGGCGGCCGGCCAGGCCGCCCAGGACCAGACCGTCAAGGTGCTGGACGGCGAGGTGCGGCCTGGCGTGATGGGCGTCGCGATGCTCAAGGGCAGCGCCGACCTGACGGCCCGGGTGAACCAGGTGCTCAACGACTACTACACCAGCGGCACCTGGCGCCGGGCGTACGACAGCTGGCTCAAGCCCTACCTGCGGGACGACGCCGACCAGCACTGGCCGACGGCGCGGTGACGGCCGCACGGGCGGGGGCGGCCGGGGCAGGCGTTAGGGTCGGTGCGGCGGACCCCGGGGCCGGGAACGGTCCCCGGGAGCAGGGAACGGAGCGGGCGGAGGAGGGGAGAGGGCGATGGCGGCTTCGGCCGGCCCGGTGCTGAGCCGGGAGGAGGTGGACCGCGCGCTGGCGCGCCTCGGCGCGGAACGCGACGCGGTCGAGTCGGCGCTGCTCGCCCTCCAGGACCACCCGGGCCTGCGGCTGCTCGACGGCGCCGAGCTGACCGGGCGGACCCAGGAGCGCTGGGCCGTCGTCGGGCAGGGCCTGCCGCTGCTCTGGGCGCTGTTCGACCGCTACTCCGAGGCGCTCGCCTCGGCCCGCGCGGTGCGGGCCCGCAAGGCCCGGCCGGGCGGGCCCGAACTCGCCGAACTGAGCGACCTGCTGACCGGCGACGCGGTCACCGTGCCCGGCGGCGCGCCGGACGGCCCGCAGCGGCTCGGCGCCCCCGCCCGGCTGGTCGAGCGGGTCAGCCTGGACGGGCTGATGGACCGGATGAACGCCTGGTACGCCACCGTCCTGGAGGTGGTCTCGGCCGCCGACGCGGTCTGGACGGCGCTGCCCGCCCGGATCGACCTGCTGATCGCCGAACTGCGCCGGGTGCAGACCCTGGCGGCCTCGCTCGGCGTGCGCGCCGGAGGCCATCCGCTCGGCGACGACCTGGAGGCGCTGGAGGCCGGCCTGGGCGGGCTGAAGAACGAGGTGCGCGGCGACCCGCTGGCGCTCTGGCGGCCCGCGCGCGTCCCCGCGCAGCGCGGCACGGTGCCGGACGGCGGCGCCCAGGCCGCGCCGTCCGGGGTGGTGGACACCGAGCGCTTCGACCTGGTCGGCCGGGCGCTGGACGACGTCCGGCTGGAGCTGGAGAACCTGCTGCGGCTGCGCGACGACGCCGAGGAGCGCCTGCAGGGCGTCGGCGACCTGCTGCAGCGGGCCGACGCCACGCTGGCCGAGGCCCGCCGGGCGCGCGGCGAGGTGCTGGCGAAGATCGCCGCCACCGAGGTGCCGGCCGTCCCGGGACCGGCCTCGGCGCTGCGCGAACGGATCGTGGTGGCCCTGGAGTTGCGGCAGAGCGGGCAGTGGTACCGGCTGGCGCCGATGCTGGACGCGCTGGAGGACGCGGCGGCCAAGGAACTGGCCAGGGCCCGGCAGTCGCTGACCGAGGTGACCCAGCCGCTGGCCGTCCGGGCCGAGCTGCGCGGGCGCCTGGACGCGTACAAGGCGATGGCGGCCCGGCTGCGGATGGCCGAGGACCCGGAAGTGGTGGAGCGGTACGAGAAGGCGCGCTGGCTGCTGTGGAGCGCGCCGTGCGACCTGCGGGCCGCGGCCGGCGCGGTGGCCCGGTTCCAGCAGGCGCTGCGCCCGGCACCGGACGGTCCGGAAGCCGACCGGGCGATGACGGACGGCGAGCGGGGCGGAGAGCTGGGCGGGGCGGGGGCCGGCGGGGAGCCGGCCGACGGACAGGCTGTCGACGGACGGGTACAGGGGGGCCGGGAGTGATGGGCGAGACGTGCGTGCGGCCGGAGTGCGGGGGCAGCGGGACGATCGACGCGGACGGCTACTGCGACGAGTGCGGGCTCGCCCCGGAGGGCACGGGCACCTCGTCGGCGCGGACCGCCACCGGGGCGGCGGCGGTCGCCCCCGTCGGAGCGGGCGCCCCCTGTCCGCGCGACTGCCCCGGGACGATCGACGCCGACGGCTACTGCGACGACTGCGGCCACACCCCGCCCGAGGTGCCGGCCCCGCGCAGCGGAACCGCCGGCCCGGGGACGTCCGGCTCCACGGCGTACACCTCCACGCTGGAGATCGCCTTCGACCCGGACACCGGCGCGCCCCGCAGCGCCTCCTCGCGCGCGATGTCCGGCCGGTCCCGCTCGCACCGCTCGACCCGCACCGGCAGCGGCCGCTCGGTCTCGGTGCGCAGCAGCCGAGGCAGCGCCACCGCCAACCGGCACCGCCTGGGCGCGGGCCTGGTGACGGTGCCCACCGTCCCGGCCGCCGACCCGGCGCAGGCGGTGCTGGAGAACCCCGAGGTGCCCGAGCGCAAGCGGTACTGCTCCAAGTGCGACGCCCCGGTGGGGCGCGAGCGGGGCGGCCGGCCCGGCCGCCCGGAGGGCTTCTGCACCAAGTGCGGCACCCCGTACTCGTTCACCCCCAAGCTGCGCCGGGGCGACCTGGTCGGCGGGCAGTACGAGGTGGTGGGCTGCCTGGCCCACGGCGGCCTCGGCTGGATCTACCTGGCGGTGGACCGGCGGGTCAACGACAAGTGGGTGGTGCTCAAGGGCCTGCTGGACACCGGGGACGAGGACGCGCTGGCGGTGGCCGTCGCCGAGCGCCGGTTCCTGGCCGAGGTGGACCACCCGAGCATCGTGCGCATCATCAACTTCGCCGAGCACCCGGACCTGCGCACCGGCGCCACCGACGGCTACATCGTGATGGAGTACGTCGGCGGCAAGTCGCTCAAGGACATCGCCAACGGGCGCCGCACCCGGGACGGCCGGCGTGACCCGCTGCCGGTCGAGCAGGCGATCGCGTACGCGCTGGAGGCGCTGCCCGCGCTGGGCTACCTGCACCAGCGCGGTCTGGTCTACTGCGACTTCAAGATCGACAACGTCATCCAGAGCGGCGACACCCTCAAGATCATCGACATGGGCGCCGTCCGCCGCTTCGACGACGAGGGCCCGATCTACGGCACCATCGGCTACCAGGCGCCGGAGATCGCCACCGACGGCCCCTCCCCCGCCTCCGACCTCTACACGGTGGCCCGCACCCTCGCCGTCCTCAGCTTCGACTTCCAGGGCTACTCGACCACCTACCGGGACACCCTGCCCGGCCCGGAGTCCGTCCCGGCGTTCGCCGCCTACGAGTCCTACTACCGGCTGCTGGTGCGCGCCACCGACCCCGACCCGGCCCGCCGGTTCGCCTCCGCCGAGGAGATGGCCGACCAGCTCACCGGTGTGCTGCGCGAGGTGCTGGCACTCCAGGACGGCCGCGCCCGCCCCGCGCCCTCCACCCTGTTCGGCCCCGAACTGCGCGTCGTCGACACCGAGTTGGTGGCGCCCACGGTGCGTCCCGGCGAACTGCGGCTGACCGCCGTCGACCCGGGCGCCGCCGCGCTCGCGCTGCCCGTCCCGCGGATCGACCCGGCCGACCCGAACGCGGGCTTCCTCGCCACCCTGCTGGCCACCGACCCCCGGGAGGCGCTGGCCGCGCTGGACGGCGCGCCCGCCGACTCGGTCGAGCGCCGGCTACGGGCGCTGCGCGCGCTGCTCGAACTCGGCCACGGCCGGCAGGCCGCCGAGGCGCTCGCCGCGCTGGAGCAGGACCACCCGGACGACTGGCGGGTGGTCTGGTACCGGGGCCTGGCCTCGATGGTCGCCGCCGCCGACCCGAGCCCCGCCGACCCGGACGCCACCGATCCGGACACCGCCGATCCGGACACCGTCGGCTCCGAGGGCGGGACGGACCCGCGCGAGCGGGCGCTGCGCGCCGCCGCCGAGGCCTTCGACGCCGTCTACGACGCCTTCCCCGGCGAGGCCGCCCCCAAGCTAGCCCTCGCCGCCTGCGCCGAACTCCTCGGCGACGGCGGCGACGCGGCCGAGTTCTACCGTCTGGTGTGGAGCACCGACCAGAGCTACCTGAGCGCCGCCTTCGGGCTGGCCCGGGTCCGGCTCGCCGCCGACGACCGGGCCGGCGCGGTCGCCGTCCTGGAGTCCGTCCCGGCCACCTCCAGCCAGTACACCGCCGCCCGGATCGCCGCCGTCCGGGCCCGGCTGCGCGAGCGGCCCGCCACCGACCCGCTCGGCGCCGACCTCGGCGCGAGCTCCGAGCAGCTGACCGCGCTGCGCCTGGACGACCGCCGCCGCGAGGAACTCGCCGTCGAGGTGCTCGGCGCGGCGCTCGGCTGGGTGACCGCCGGGTCCCCCGACGGGACCGGGACCGCTGTCGGGACCGGCCCCGGCCGGACGACCGGCGAGGTCAGCGTGCTGGGACGGCCCGCGGTGGAAAGGGAACTGCGGTTCGCCCTGGAGCAGTCCTACCGGGTACTCGCCCGGTTGGCCGACCGGGCCGAAACAAGGATCGAGATGGTGGAACGGGCCAACCGGGCCCGTCCCAGGACGTGGGTGTAACAGATGCCGCAGCAGACCGTGTGCCACAGCTGTGCCGAGCCGATGGACCCGGAGGACGTCTTCTGCGGCTCCTGCGGGGCGAGCCGGGACGGCCGGCCCGCCCCCGGCGCGATGCCGGCCGGCTGGTCGGCGGCC